>NZ_FR886765.1:23932-63591 GCF_000436615.1 Blautia sp. CAG:237 | reverse complement strand
CCAGTGGTGTGAAAAACACCGCTGGCAGGTTTTTTTGACTCCAAAACAGAAAACAAAAATCAAATTGCGAAAGAGTAAAATAGATAATATAATGTTGAGTAAGATATTAATTCACACAGACAAGGAGTAAACATTTGATTTCAAAGACAATGCAAACAATCTTACATGCACTATCTTATGGAAATATAGAGGTGGAGGCGTCACGGCGGCTGGCAGATATTAAGAAGCTGGATGCGATGCGTATATTTGTGAAGAAACTGGATACAAAAGTGTATAATGGAGCTTATGAAGTACCTGTGCGGCTGTATTTTCCGAGTGAGGAAGCTATGAGCGGAGAGCCTGTGGATGGAGAAAAATATCCGGTTCTGCTCTTTTTTCATGGCGGCGGCTGGGTGACGGAAAGTGTGGAGAATTATGACCGCGTATGCAGCAGGATGGCGCAGTCTACAGGGCATATCGTGATGTCTGTGGAGTATCGTCTTGCACCGGAATATCATTTCCCGGTTCCGCTGGAGGACTGTTATGCGGCGGCGAAAGCACTTTATACAGGCAGACTGATCCTTCCGGCTGATCCGGACAGAATCACGATCATTGGAGACAGCGCAGGAGGAAATCTTGCGGCGGCGGTCTGCCTTCTTGCAAGAGAACGAGGAGAGTTCATGCCACGGAAACAGATCCTGATCTATCCAGCATTGAACAACTGTTATACAGAAGAATCCCCCTATAGATCCGTGCAGGAAAATGGCGAAGGCTATCTCCTCACAGCAGTCAAAATGGAAGATTATCTCAAATTATATGAGAGCAGTCCAGATGACAGACAGAACCCATATTTTGCACCGATCCTCGAAAAAGACCTCTCCCATATGCCGGATACGTTGATCCTTACCGCAGAGTTTGATCCCCTGCGGGACGAAGGAGAAGCATACGGTAAACGCCTGGAAGAAGCGGGAAACTATGTGGAAGTGCACAGGATCCCGGAAGCACTTCACGGCTATTTTGCACTGGGGATCCGGTTCCTTCATGTGCAGGAAAGCTTTGAGATCATGAATAAGTTTTTGGAGAAAGAAGCGGATAAAACGTGGAAACAGGATATTCAAAATGGAGAAAATTAGATAACGCGGCACTGGCTTTTCCGCTGGTGACGGGGAAGAATGACAGCAGGGTTTTCCGGTTTTACTGCCAGCTGAAAGAAGAGGTAGATCCGGATATTCTGCAGAAAGCACTGGATCAGACAATGGAGAAATATCCACTGTTCCAGGCGGTGCTCCGCAAGGGTTTGTTCTGGTTTTATCTGGAGCGAAGAGACATCCGGGCAGTCGTAAAACCGGAGAAAAAACCACCGTGCAGCCAGCTCTATATACCGGATCAGAAGTCGCTTCTGTTTCGCGTGAGCTACCACAGAAACCGGATCAATTTCGAGGTTTATCATGCACTGACAGACGGAACAGGAGCGATGAATTTCGTTACAGAACTGGTTCAGGATTACTTGATCCTGGCACATCCTGAAGATAAACTTCCATGGATCGAACTGGCAGATGAGGCGACTCCCGGCGAGCAGGAAGAGGACAGTTTTTCACAGTATTATTCGTCAAAAATCCCAAAAAACAAAGAGAAAAAACCACCGGCAGTGCAGCTGAAAGGAGAGAAACTGATTCACTCCGATATGCAGATCACGGAAGTCATTTTTTCGGTGAAAGAGATTCTGGCAAAAGCCCGTTCTTATAGTGTGTCGATCACGATATTTCTGACTGCACTTCTGCTTCGCGCGATTCATGAGGATATCCCGAAGAACCAGCAGAAGCGCCCGATCACACTGATGATCCCGGTCAATCTGCGTAATTATTTTCCATCACAGTCAATGGGAAATTTCTTTGGCTGGATCGAAGTAGGCTATAAATTTGAGGAAAGTACAACTTTCGAACAGCTTCTGCAATCCGTAAAAGACCAGTTTAAAGAAAAACTTCAGAAAGACAGGATCGCAATGGATATGAACGGTTATGTCCGTCTGGAAAAGAATCCGTTCATACGTGCAGTCCCACTGGAGATCAAACGATATTTCCTCATTGCAGGTGCAAATCTGGGAGGAAGAAGTATTACAGCAGTATATTCCAATATCGGAATTCTCAAATTCCCTCCGGAATATAAGACGTATATTGACAGGTTCGGTATCTTTGCAAGCACGAATTCCCTGCAGGTCTGCTCCTGTTCTTATGAAGATCAGTTTGTGGTAGATTTTACCTCTAAAATACCGGATGACAGGATCCAGAAAAACTTTGTCCGCATGCTGAAAGAAGAGGGGATTTCCTGCAAAGAAGAAAAAAATGAATTCCCGGGATGCGGTGAAAAACAAAAAAAAGAGGACAGAAAAGTGATGCAGACTTTCACATTTTTGTGCCTGGCAGTTGCTGTGATCTGCGGCATGTTCAACTATCTGATGCTCGGAACACTGAACTGGTTCTGGTTCGCGTCAGCAGGCTGTTTCTGTGCCTGGCTGGTGGTTCATGTGGCTTATCTGAAGCGAAGAAACATCCTCAAGAATGAAATGTGGCAGCTTCTGATCATAACGGTTTTATGTGTTTTGTGGGATCATTTTACGGGATGGCATGGCTGGTCGATCGACTTCGTATTTCCATTCGGAGCACTGGCAGTCCTGGGTTCGATCCCTGTGATCGCAAAGATCAACCATCTGGAAAGAGAAGAATATCTGTATTATCTGATACAATCCGCAGGTATAGGATGTATTCCTGCAATCCTGACCGCAGTCGGCCTCATTACTTACACCTGGCCGTCTGTATTAAGTGCAGGGATCAGCTTTCTGACGCTGGCAGGTTTGTTTATTTTTCAGAAAAAGGACATGTTGCGTGAATTCAGAAAGAAATTAAGAATATAAAAAATTAAAAAGGGAAAGAAAAATATGGGACAGGAAAAAGCGTTACCATGGAAAAACTGGGAAGTAGTTAAGCTTATCGGAAAAGGAACGTATGGAGATGTCTATGAAATCCGGAAAGAGAATACCCAATATGCTGCCAGAGCGGCATTGAAAGTAATTCACGTATCGCTTGATGAGCAGAAAAGGCGAGAACTGGAATCCGAAAGGATTTCACTGGCATCGTATTTACAGGAAACGCAGGCGAATATTACTTCAGAGATTAATATTATGGAATCTTTGAAAAGTGCATCACATATTGTGGCGATTGAGGATTCTGAAATTCAGGAAGAACCTGATGGGTGGACTCTTTTTATAAGGATGGAACTTCTTAAAAGTCTGGTGCAGCTTCGAAGCGAAAGAAACCTTACAATGAAAGAAATCCTGAAACTGGGACTTGATCTGTGCGATGGGCTGCAGGCATGCAGGAAAAAAGGTGTTATACACAGAGATATCAAACCAGCCAATATTTTTATTTCAGAGTTTGGGGAGTATAAATTAGGCGATTTTGGAATTTCCAAACAGTTGGAACATACGATGTCAGGGTCTACGCGGGCAGGAACTGAAAGCTATATGGCTCCGGAAGTTTTTTACGGAAAAGTGTATGATGCTACGGTAGATCTTTACTCTCTGGGAATTGTTTTATACCAGCTTGCAAATAAGGGAAAGCTGCCGTTTGTGCCACAGGATCGGGAAGTTGTGTCATACAGTGATGTAACAAAGGCAAAGCAGAGACGTCTAAAAGGAGAGATACTTCCAGACCCGGCAATGGGAGGTCATGTACTTGGCGATATTCTGCGGAAGGCATGTGCAGTTAATCCGAGAGATCGATACCAGAGTCCGCAGGAAATGTATGAAGAACTAGAAAAGCTTTTACAAAGCTATGACCAGAACCAGAAAGACCAGGAAACAGCAAAAGTTTCAGAAAAAGAAAGAGCAGAAGAAGACATTCATTTTTTCTCCGGATTGGAAGATGATTTGGAGAAAACAGAAGCAGAGAAAACAGAATCAGTGAAACCGGAACGGGTGATAGTACAGCCGGTGGAACCGGAGAATAAAACGCCGAAAACTCCAAAGAAATCCTCCAAAATGCCAGCGATAATCGGCATTCTGTGTATTGCGGGAATTGCAATGGCTGCATTTGGCTATATGAGAATGGGAAATTCACAGAAAATCGAATCGAAAGAGAATCAGGAAGTATCGGCAACTGCCATTCCGACAATAAGTGCAGCACCAACGGAAGCTCCGATAGAAACTCCAACAGAAGCCCCTGTTCCGACAGTTGAAATCTCCCCAACAGAAGCTGCATTGGAGGAAAATACAGAAGAAACGGATTGGTTCAACGATTTTGACAACAGAGATTCGGAAGAGACAGACTGGTTTGATGACTGGAACTATGACGAGAATGGAAATAAGGTAAATTAAAAATATCCACTTTACAACAAGGAGAAAAACAATGTTAGAATGTGATTATGAAGTAAAACAGATCGATGGAGACTATGCACATCTGCAGAGGATTGACAGACCAGAGGAGGAACTTAAGCTGGTGGCGAGGGCGCTTCTGCCGATGGAGATTTATGAGGGATGTATCCTTCATTATGAGATGATGCAGTACTCTATGAAATAGATCCGGGAGATACGAGTAAGATGGAACAGTATTACTACAACCACATGGATAAACAGAAGCAGGCGGCGTATCATGCCATGCTGCAGGGAATCCGCGGACTGGCGGATGAATTTCAGATTCCGGCACTGGATGCAGATGCTCTATATGATGTATTTTTTCAGCTGAGGCTGGATCATCCGGAGATTTTCTGGGTAACCGGATACAAGTACCGCTACTACAAAGACTCACCGAATATCATCTTTATCCCGGAGTATCTCTTCGAAAAAAGTAAGATCAAAGAACACCAGAAGGCAATGACCGCACGGGTAGACAAGCTCGTGCGGCCTGCCAAAAACCTGTCCGAATGGGAAAAGGAAAAATATGTCCACGATTTTATCTGCGAAAACATCCGCTACGATAAACTCAAGAAACCATATTCTCACGAGATCATAGGACCACTCGGACAGGGAGTGGGTGTCTGTGAGGGAATCGCCAAGGCGGTCAAAGTTCTTCTCGATGAGCTTGGTGTCTGGTGCGTCATCGCAATCTGCGGAAACAATCCGGATAAGGGGATCAAATACCGCCACACCTGGAATATCGTCAAAGTCGGCGGCGTATATTATCATCTGGATGCGACTTTTGACAACACCCTTGGAAAGAGCGACCAGGTGCAGGATATCCGCTACGATTATTTTAATCTTGACGACAAGAGCATTTTCCGGGATCATGAGCCTCTGATCGCACCGGCACCATGCTGCACAGAGCACGAACATTTTTACTACAAAGAAAAGAAACTTTCCTTTACGAAGCAGGAAGATGTCTACAAGCGCTCCCTGCAGGCTGCAAAGAAAGGCAAAACACTCACCTTCCACTGGCGTGGCGGCTATCTTACCAGAGAAGTACTGAAGGAACTTCTCGACCTGATCCGCAAAGCAGGAGAAGAAAGAAAAAAGACACCAGTTGTAAATGTCAACTGGCCGCAGGCAGTCCTGAGCCTCCATTACATAGAAGAACAGGCACAGGAATGCATCACAATGGAAGATGCAAATGAGGGAGAAAAAGAATAAGTTTTTTATCTAAAAGGGGAAATTACTATGCTGGAAACATTTCAGGTTTTACATATTGAAGAACCGGATTTCGGCTGTGAAGGGTGGCCGGATGGATTTGAGATCAAAGACAAAGTACTTCTCAAAAGCAATCTCACAGGAGAAGAAAAGATCATCCACGAAAAAGATGCCAGACTGTATGAGCTGGACATCAACGAGGGCGACGAAGTGTTTCTGATCGAAGGCGAACTGAGAAAACTGCGGTAGGAGCTTAGGTCTTGTTCATGGGATAAATAGGAAAAGGATGAGGAGATTGCTGAAGCGATTCAAAACAGAGATCAATCCTACAGAAGAGCAGAAGATTAAAATACATAAGACAATCGGCACATGCAGATACATTTATAAACAATGGAGTGAGGATTATGAGCATTGAATTAAAAATCCTGGATTTTATCCAGACACTGCATACACCGGTGCTGGATAAGATCATGGTCGGGATCACCAGACTTGGAGATGCCGGAATTATCTGGATCATTTTGACGGCGATCTTTCTGGTGATACCGAAAACAAGGCGGGCCGGCGGCGTAATGCTGGCGGCACTGGTTGTACAGACGATACTGTGCAATGTGATTCTCAAAAATCTGTTTGCGAGGACAAGACCGTATGATGTAAATACGACGGTTCAGCTTCTGGTTCCGAAGCTTCACGATTTTTCTTTCCCGTCGGGTCACACATCAGCATCGTTTACAACAGTGAGCGCATTGTATTTTGCAAAAAATAAAGCATGGAAACCGGCGCTGGTACTTGCCTGCCTGATCGCAGTCTCAAGACTTTATTTATATGTACATTATCCTACAGATGTACTGGGAGGAATCCTTCTCGGAATTTTGTCAGGATATATAGGATACAAAATTATGGAAAAACTGAGAAACAGATAAAATAAATATAGAGGAAAAACCATGCAGAAAATCAGAGAAGCGATCAGTTTTTATGGACGAGTCCAGGGTGTTGGATTCCGGTATAAATTAGGATACCTGGCACAGATGTACAGTGTGACCGGATGGGCGAGAAACGAATATGATGGTTCTGTTTCGACAGAATTGCAGGGCCTTGAAGAAGATATTGACAAGATCATTCAGGCACTTTACAATGACCGTTATATAGAGATTGATGATATCCGAAGACGGAGGATTTCTCTGGATGAGAATGAGCGGCGATTCGGAATCCGCTACTGAAGGGAGATGCACAAATGGAAGAATTATATCAGGCAATCGAGGAGAAGATCAAGTCATCAGGCTATCCGAGAGAGATTTCAGGAGAAGCAGTCTACGAGGACATCTGTGACCAGATCGACGGCAAGGAAAATGGTACTTATGTGTTACTTTCCAAGTTTGAGGATGATGTGATCTTTGAGTATCATATTACAGTTATGGATCATGAATTTAATCTTGGAATCCTTACAATGAGACTTCCAGAGGGAGTTTACGCAGTAAACTTTGATGAGGATTAATAAGGATTGATTAGCAGAGAGCGGGCAGAGACCTGCTCTTTTTGCAGATAAAATGAATAAAGAGGGGGGATTGTTTATGTGGATCTTATTCGCAGTAGGATCTTCTTTTTTTGCGGGAATCACAGCGATTCTCGCAAAGTGTGGAATTCAGAAAACAGATTCAGATGTGGCGACAGCAGTGAGAACGATCGTAGTTCTTCTGTTCTCATGGCTGATGGTGCTGGTCACGGGGACTTTTTCTGGAATCCACAATATCAGCAGAGAGACGCTGCTGTTTCTCGTTTTGTCCGGACTGGCGACGGGAGCATCGTGGCTGTGCTATTTTCATGCGCTCCAGAAAGGCGATGTCAACAAGGTTGTGCCAATCGATAAATCCAGTACGATACTGACGATCTTCCTGGCGTTGATCTTTCTCCATGAGGGACTGACATGGGCGAAGCTTGGCTGTGTCTGTCTGATCGCGATCGGTACTTATATGATGATCTCCAGAAAGAAAGTTATAGAAGATACAAAGAAAAAAGACAGCAGTTGGTTTATTTATGCAGTGCTTTCAGCAGTCTTTGCGAGCCTGACAGCGATTCTTGGAAAGGTTGGAATTTCAGGGATTGACTCAAACCTGGGAACCGCGATCCGTACAACAGTTGTGCTTCTGATGGCATGGCTGATGGTTTTTGTCCAGGGTAAGCAGAAGGAAGTAAAAGAGATTGAGAAAAAAGAGCTTCTTTTTATCGGACTTTCAGGTATCGCGACAGGAGCTTCCTGGCTCTGTTATTATCGTGCTCTGCAGGAAGGACCTGCAAGTGTTGTCGTGCCGATCGATAAACTCAGTATTCTCGCGACGATTGCTTTTTCCTGGATCGTTTTCCACGAAAAACTGACGCGCAAATCTGCGGTGGGAGTTGTACTGATCACTGTCGGAACGGTACTTATGACGATGGCGTAAAATCATCAGGGTCATTGTGAATGGGATGGATGGCAGGGCGATAGAAATTTCCTATAACATTATAACAAAATAGAGATACCCATTTACAGGATAAAGATGGTAAGATAAAGAAAAACGAAAGAGCAGGAGTTGAAATACAATGGGACATTTTTATTTTGTGAGACATGGACAGACAGTCTGGAATGTAGAGAATAAGATCTGCGGAGCGACAGATATCGCGCTGACAGAGAAGGGACATCAGCAGGCGATCGAGACAGGGCATGAGATTCTGCGACAGGGGATCCAGGCAGATGAGATCCTTTATTCTCCGTTGATGCGTGCAGCAGATACAGCAAAACATATTTCTGAGATTACCGGAATTCCGGCACGTGTAGAGCCGAGACTGATCGAGCAGAATTTCGGAAAATACGAATCCACTGCCCGCAACGGTGAGGAATTCCAGAAAGCAAAGCAGCAGTTCATCACCAGATATGACGGCGGGGAATCCATGCTGCATCTGGCACAGAGGATCTACAATCTCCTCGACGAGATCAAAGCAGAATCCGATCACAAAACCTATATCCTCGTGGCACACAACGGGATTTCCAGGGTGATCCAGTCCTATTTCTACGAGATGACAAACGAAGAATACGCGACATTCGGAGTGAAAAACTGCGAAGTCAGAAGATTTGATTTTGAGTGATAAATGAAACAAAAATACAGGCAGGAAATTCGCATAACAGCGCAAAATTCCTGCCTGTTTTTATGTTGTAGTGCGGAATGCAGTATGCTATAATACACACTAGTATACTAGGTTAAAAGGAGCGTTTAGCAATGAATATCCATGATAAATATAAAGTATTACAGCAGAATCTGAAAGCAATGGGAAGTGTTGCAGTTGCTTTTTCAAGCGGTGTGGATTCTACTTTCCTGCTGAAAGCAGCGCTGGAAGCTCTTGGAGGAGAGAATGTGATCGCAGTTACCGCAAGTTCCTGTTCTTTCCCGGAGAGAGAACTGAAGGAAGCGAAAGAGTTCTGTGAGAAAAACGGCGTGCGTCATATCGTCTGTAAATCTGAGGAGCTGGATATCGACGGTTTCCGCCAGAATCCGAAGAACCGCTGCTATCTCTGCAAGCATGAACTCTTTGAGAAAATCTGGGAGATTGCCCGTGAAAATGGCATGAATGCAGTTGCTGAGGGTTCCAATATGGACGACAATGGCGACTACCGTCCAGGTCTGATCGCGGTCAAGGAACTTGGCGTCAGCAGCCCGCTTCGTCAGGCAGAACTTTACAAAGAAGAAATCCGCGAACTTTCCAAAAAAATGGGACTTCCGACCTGGGACAAACAGTCCTTTGCCTGTCTTTCCTCACGTTTTGTCTACGGTGAGACCATCAGTGAGAAAAAACTCGGCATGGTAGACAAGGCAGAGCAGCTTCTTCTGAACATGGGATTCCATCAGGTGCGCGTCCGCATCCACGGAAACATCGCCAGAATCGAAGTCCTTCCAGACGAGATCACCAAAATTGTCGAGGAAGGCAACAGAACAAAAATTGCAAACCAGCTCAAAGAGTATGGTTTTGACTATGTAACTCTCGATCTTCTGGGCTACCGTACCGGAAGTATGAATGAAACACTGGATGAAAAAGAAAAGGAGATATAAATGTTAAATCAGTTTTCCAGAACAGAACTGTTATTTGGTAAAGAAGCCATGGAGAAACTGGCGGACTCCAGAGTTGCCGTTTTTGGAATCGGTGGAGTCGGCGGTTATACCGTAGAGGCACTTGTGCGAAGTGGAGTTGGTAAACTTGATCTGATCGATGATGACAAAGTCTGCCTCACCAACTTGAACCGTCAGATCATCGCCACCAGAAGCACTGTCGGCAAATACAAAGTCGATGTTATGAAAGACCGCATCCTCGACATCAACCCAAAGGCAGAAGTTAATGTCCACAAATGCTTCTACCTTCCAGAAACCAAGGATGAGTTTGACTTTTCCCAATATGATTATGTTGTAGATGCAGTAGATACCGTAACTGCAAAGATCCAGCTCGTCATGGAAGCCAAAGAAGCCGGCGTTCCGATCATCAGCAGTATGGGAGCCGGAAACAAACTCGACCCGACTGCTTTTCAGGTAGCAGACATCTACAAAACATCCGTCTGCCCTCTGGCAAAAGTTATGCGTCGTGAACTCAAAAAACGTGGAATTAAGAAGCTCAAAGTGGTATACTCTCAGGAGAAGCCAATCCGCCCGATCGAGGACATGTCTATCAGCTGCCGTACACACTGCATCTGCCCTCCGGGCGCAGCACATAAATGCACAGAGCGTCGTGATATTCCAGGTTCCACAGCCTTTGTTCCGTCCGTAGTCGGACTGATCATCGCAGGAGAAGTGATCAAAGACCTGGCAGGGAAAAACTAAAAAAGGATTTGATGATAAGATAAAATCATCATATGGAACGTATTTCAGACAGAGGAGGGGCAGTACATGAAAAGAAAAGCAGCAGCACTTGCATTGACAGTTGCGATGACAATGGCAGTCAGCGGAAGCGTTTATGCAGAACCGAAGTCAACAGAAGTAGAGCCAGGTATCACTGGAAATCCTGAGGAGTCAGAAGCGAGATCTTCTGTGGCGGATGGCTGTGAGACAGGGAAGCATTCATGGACGGAATGGACAGTAACGATCCCGGCAGACTGTGTAACTGAGGGTCAGCAGACACGGAGCTGTGAGGAGTGTGGAATATCAGAAACAGTGTCCATACCAAAAACAAAGGAACATGATCTGAAAGAAATCTCACGTCAGGAAGCCACCGACGATAAGGATGGTTTTATCCTCTATGCGTGCAAGAGGAATGGTTGCGATTATCAGATGAAGGAAGTTATTCCGGCGAAAGCAGCATCTGATCCGGAAGATACAGACGAAAATAAAGATGGCGAAGAGAAAGATCCGGAGAAGGAAAACACTGTGGATTCTGATACAAAGAATGAAAGTAAATCTGAAGAAAATTCCAAAGATGAAACGAAAAATGATGGTATCGGTGGCAGCGATACAAAGGAACTTCCAGACGAAGATATCGACGAAGAATATGCAAGTTTTGCATACGCGACATCTTCAGAAGTAGTAGCAGAATATGACCCGGAAACGGCAGTCAGCACACGCAAAATCACGAATCCGACAGACCCTTCTGACACGGAAGAAGTGGAAGGAAGAGCAGTTTCAGAAGGCATTGTGGATGTCAAAAAAGACTCCGATGGAAACATCACAGACCTTGCAATTTCTACTTCTGTTGAGGAGATAAAACATGGATTTTCGTTCAGCAGTGAGAGTAAAACTCCGCATTCCATTGCAATCATCAACAGCAAAGTTCCGGGCGTAAACTGGATCACTTTGACTGCGAAGGAACCGGCATCCGAACTTGGAATCCGTCTGAAACAGACAGATGACGGAATGATAATGACGCTCACAGAAAATCAGAAACTGGTCAATATCATCAGGATCACAGAAGCCAAAAAGAAGATCACAATGACCACTTCCACTGGTGGAAGCTGCGAGATCAGTCAGGAGATCCAGAAGTTTACAGTCAGAGATAAGAACAAAAACTTCACGGATATAGATATGAATGAAGTTGTTTTTCATAGAATAGACGGGAAGAATCCGTACATAGAACTGGCTGCACTGAAAGAATTAAAGAAAGAAAAAACATCCCAGGATATGGCAAAGAAAGATGAGAAATACTACTGGATCCAGCAGTATGACGATGAATCCCAGACACCTGTCGTGATCACTGTATATGAGAAATAATATTGTTAAATTAATCACAGAATAAGTAAAAAAACAGGTCATTATCCTCATTTTCGAGGATAATGACCTTGGTTTTTTTTGTATACAATTCTTAGTATTCGCCAACAACGGTTGCTTTGAGCAGGTTGGTATTACCGGAACGTCCAAGCGGAACACCGACAGTAAGAACAACAACATCGCCTTCTTTGACGTAGCCGTTTTCTTCGGCTGCCTCTGTAGCGTGAAGGAGAAGGATCTCCATGCTGTATTCCTCTTTGGTCAGGAGTGGAGTAACACCCCAAACCAGATTCAGCTGACGCCAGATGCGTTCATCCGGAGTGCATGCAATGATTGGGCATCCTGGACGATATTTGGAAACCATACGTGCAGTATTACCGGAACGGGTAACTGCGATGATGGCTTTGGCATTCAGGTCGATCGCTGTCATGCAGGTAGCATGAGAGATTGCTGTGGTTACGTTTGTAGCGTGCTCCTTGGTGCGGAAACTGAACTGCTGATTAAAGTCAATGTCAGCTTCTGTACGAACTGCGATTTTGACCATAGTCTTGAGTGCTTCTACAGGATATTTACCTGCAGCAGTTTCACCGGAAAGCATGATTGCACTTGTTCCCTGATAGATCGCGTTGGCAACGTCTGTGGTCTCTGCACGTGTCGGACGCGGGTTTTTGATCATGGAATCCAGCATCTGAGTAGCTGTGATAACCTGTTTTCCAGCAGTGTATACTTTGGCAATGATATCCTTCTGGATAACCGGAACATCCTCAAGCGGGATCTCAACACCCATGTCACCACGGGCGATCATGATACCGTCAGCTACCTCAATGATGCTGTCGATGTTGTCAACACCCTGCTGGTTCTCGATCTTGGCGATGATCTTGATGTCCTGTCCACCGTTTTTCTCAAGGATATCACGGATTTCTTTGACATCGGCTGCTGTTCTGGTGAAAGAAGCGGCAATGAAATCATAGCCTTCTTTGATACCAAACAGGATATCGTCGTGATCCTTAGGGCTGATGAATGGCATGTTTACTTCTACACCAGGAAGGTTGACACCTTTCTTATTGCCGAGAACACCACCGTTTACTACTTTACAGACAATGTCCTGACCTTTGATCTTCTTAACTTCAAGTCCGATCAGACCGTCATCGATCAGAATGCTGTTGCCAGGTTTGACATCCTTATATAATTCTTTATAGGTAACGGAAACGATCTTCTCATTTCCCATGATCTCTTCTGCGGTTAAGGTGAATTCCTGACCTTCCTTCAGAGTAACCTTTTCATTTTCAAATTCGCGGATACGAATTTCAGGACCTTTTGTATCGAGAAGCGCAGCTACCGGTTTACCAAGACGTGTACGAATTTCTTTTAATTTATCAATACGGCCTTTCTGTTCATCGTGTAAACCATGAGAGAAGTTGAAACGTGCTACGTTCAGACCTTCTTTAACAAGTTCTTCCAGAACACCGTCTTTATCAGTAGACGGACCAAGGGTACAGATAATTTTTGTTTTGCGCATAAATTTCCTCCTACTTTTCTTTACCTAAAAAACACACCTTTATTCTAACACATAATTTTTAATGTACAAGTAAAGATTTAGCAAAATAAAACGTTAATTTTATAACATTTTTGCCTCTGAATTATAGAAAAAATGCATTAAAAATCGTCGTACCAGGGATTAAAACCTGGTATGACGATTGATGTATTTGGCTTTGTATTTAGAATATACAATTGTCTGATCTTTATACAGTCCATAGTATCCGGAAACGGCATAACTGATGGAGACAGCGATCAGATAATAGGAAACTCCACGGAATCCAAACAGCTCGAATGCGATCAGGATCGAGGTGATCGGGCAGTTGGTAACACCACAGAAAAGAGCCGTCATGCCTGCGGCTGCACACAAGGATGGAGAAAGCCCGAGAAGTTGTCCCATAAGGCATCCGAAGGTGGCTCCGATGCAGAAAGAAGGGACGATCTCGCCGCCGCGAAAACCGGCACGCATAGTCAGGGCAGTAAGGATTATCTTCCACAAAAAGTCCAGTGGACGAGTCTGATCTTCCTCTACCGCGAGTTCAATAAGGTTGTTTCCGGCACCCATGTAATCAGTCGTATGAAGCAGAAGAGTGATCACAATAATGACTGCACTCGCCGCCACGATGCGGACATATGGATTAGGAAGATACCTGGTATAAAGCTTGCTGACACCCTGAAGGACCATGCAGAAAATGATGCTGACTGCGGCACATGCGACTGCGATGATGACCATTTTGCCGCCTGTTATGACGGACAATTCAGGGATATTTACAACATGAAATGACTCAGGATTGATGCCAAAACCGGCAGCAAATTCCGATGCGATCAGGGATGAGATCACGCAGGGAACAAGTGCCGCATAGTACATAACGCCGACGCTGATAACCTCCATTGCGAATACAGCAGCCGCCATCGGTGTACCAAAAACAGCAGCAAAAGCAGCACTCATGCCGCACATGACCATGACATGACGGTCTTCTTCATCGAGCCGGAACCAGCTTCCAAGCTGATTGCCAATGCTTCCGCCAAGCTGGATCGCAGCACCTTCACGACCTGCAGAACCACCCACAAGGTGGGTGAGGATCGTAGAAACAAAGATCAGTGGAGCAGAGCGAAAAGGCACATCATCCTGAGAGCGGATCGTAGAAAGTACCTGAGTTGTACCGCCGTCTTCACGCCCAAATTTCTGATAAAGAAATACGATCACCAGACCGGATAGTGGCAGCAGGAAAAAGATCCATGTGTTTTCTGCCCGGTAATTTGTGACAAATTTGAGTGCCCTTGCAAAAAGGCTGCTGATAAAGCCGACGGTCAGACCGGTCAGTACTGCGAGGACCAGCCATTTGATAAGATTCGTCATATCATAGCGGATGTGTCCGAGATAATAATCCAGATCTTTAGTCTCTTCCGGATTATTTTTGTCCTGTGTGTTGTTCATAAGTTCCCCCCGTAAAGTAAAAAATAATTTATGACATGCAACAAACGGTTCCGAAATAGTATGCGGAACCGTCTGATGTTTGAAATATGATGATTATAAATTTGTAAGATTTTATTCCTGTGTAATTCCGGTTACTTCGTATCCGGCATCTTTGATCGTCTGGCGGATCTTGTCCTCATCAACCTTCTCCGGTGCTGTAAAAACGGTTGTGTTGCTTTCGTGAGAAGATACGACCTCCTCTACACCGAATGCTTTCTTAATTGCTTCATTTACGTGTGCTTCGCAGTGTCCGCACATCATTCCCTCAACATTAACTGTAACTTTTACCATAGCTTTTTGCTCCTTTTCTTTTATATTATAATCATTTTTTACCTCAATGGAAGTAGCTTGTTTGATTTTTTTGTCCTTTTTTGTGTCGTGGATCTTAAACAGGTTCAAACGCAGGGCGTTGGTGACAACGCAGAAGCTGGAAAGGCTCATTGCGGCGGCACCGAACATCGGATTCAGTGTCCATCCGAAGATCGGGATCCATACACCAGCAGCCAGCGGAATGCCGATCACATTGTAGAAAAATGCCCAGAAAAGATTTTCGTGGATATTTTTCAATGTGGCACGGCTGAGACGGACAGCGGCAGGAACATCGCTTAAACGGCTCTTCATCAGAACGACATCAGCTGCGTCGATCGCAATGTCTGTTCCGGCACCGATCGCGATTCCGATATCTGCGCGTGTGAGGGCAGGAGCATCGTTGATACCGTCGCCGACCATGGCAACTTTGCCCTGTTCTTTGAGGGAACGGATCACGCTTTCCTTGCCGTCAGGGAGAACGCCTGCGATGACATCGTCCACGCCTGCCTGGGCACCGATCGCTCTTGCGGTACGCTCATTGTCACCGGTCAGCATGACAACACGGATTCCCATATTCTGGAGTTCTTTGACTGCCTGCGGGCTGTCTTCTTTGATGACGTCAGCGACAGCGATGATGCCGGCCAGCTTGCCATTGCGGGCAAAAAGGAGGGGAGTTTTTCCTTCTTCTGCAAGCTTTTCTGCCTTCTGGGAGAGTGCGGCAGGAACGCTTACCTGGCTGCTGATAAATTTCATGCTTCCACCGATCAGAGTATCATTATCAAGCACAGCAGAAAGCCCATTTCCCGGAAGAGCGTGGAAATCGGTGACTTCCGGTGCTGTGAGATGAAGGCTTTCGGCGTGGCCAAGGATCGCTTTTGCAAGAGGATGCTCGCTCTTTTTTTCCAGGGCAAATGCCATGGTGAGGAGTTCCTGTTCAGAAGTCCCATCTGCCGGGAGCAGATCTGTCACTTCCGGCTGACCACTGGTGATCGTACCGGTTTTGTCCAGGGCAACGATCTGGACTTTGCCTGCTTCTTCAAGAGAAACAGCGGTTTTGAACAGGATACCGTTCTTGGCACCCATTCCGTTGCCGACCATGATCGCTACCGGAGTGGCAAGTCCGAGCGCGCATGGACAACTGATAACGAGAACGGAAATTCCGCGGGCAAGTGCATAGCCGAATTCATGTCCGGTCAGAAGCCAGACAAGCGTGGTGAGAATCGCGATTGTGATGACTGTCGGCACAAAAACACCGGAAACACGGTCTGCGATCTTGGCGATCGGAGCTTTGGTAGCAGCTGCGTCACTTACCATTTTGATGATCTGGGAGAGGGTAGTGTCCTCGCCGACGCGGGTTGCTTCACATTTGATAAATCCGGACTGGTTGACAGTAGCAGCAGAAACAAGATCTCCGGCGGCTTTGTCAACCGGGATGCTTTCGCCTGTAAGGGCAGATTCGTTGACAGCACTGGTTCCCTCGACGATCACACCATCAACCGGGATGTTTTCTCCTGGGCGGACCACAAAGATGTCTCCTTTGTGGACCTGTTCGATCGGGACAGTAGTTTCCTGACCGTCGCGGAGAACGACAGCGGTCTTTGGCGCGAGTTTCATGAGGCTCTTGAGAGCGTCAGTGGTTTTTCCTTTGGAACGGGCTTCAAGCATTTTGCCAACGGTGATCAGGGTCAGGATCATTGCCGCGGATTCGAAGTAAAAATCCATCATGTAGTTCATGACAGCGGCAGAATCGCCGTCGACCTGAGCTCTTGTCATGGCGAAGAGTGCGTAGACACTCCATACAAAAGATGCCATGGAACCGAGGGCAACGAGTGTGTCCATGTTCGGGGCACGATGCCACAGGCTCTTGAATCCGCTGATGAAAAATTTCTGGTTGATGACCATGATGATTCCGGCAAGCAGAAGCTGCACAAGACCCATTGCGATATGGTTGTCATTAAACCATGCAGGCAGCGGCCAGCCCCACATCATATGTCCCATGGAGAAGTACATCAGCACGAGCAAAAATCCGACGGAAGCGATCAGACGACGCTTGAGGATCGGTGTCTCGTGATCCTCGAGGGCTTCTTCGGCTTCAGATATGGAAACCTGTTCCTTATTGGCTCCCTTGAGGGATGCGCCGTAACCTGCCTGTTCTACGGCATTGATAATATCATGGGGGGAAGCTGTTCCTTCCACACCCATGGAGTTTGTCAGAAGGCTGACAGAGCAGGATGTGACTCCCGGCACTTTGGATACAGCCTTCTCCACACGGGTGCTGCAGGCAGCGCAGCTCATACCGGTGACGTTGTATTGTTCCATTGTGTGCCTCCTCTTATGAAATGCTCAGGCATGTAAAGCCTGCTTTTTTTACTGCTTCGCGAAGGTCGCCGTCAGAAATGGAACGGTCATAGGAAACAGTTGCGATTTCTTTTTTCAGATCAACTTCTGCAACGACTCCGTCGATCTCGTTGAGAGCATTGGTTACAGAATCCACGCAGTGCTGGCAATGCATGCCTTCGATGCGGATCGTCCTGGTTCCAAGAACAGGGCCGTCCAGGAATTTTCTCTTCGGTTTCTTGGAACTTCCATCGCCGCCTCCGCAGCAGAGAGAGTCTCCCTTAAAATGTCCGGCAGCCTTGCGCGCTGCAAAGACCATAGCGACAATGACAATAAGTAAAATAATGATATCAGCTGGTTTCATGATTTTTCTTCCTCCTTAAATACTTTGTCTTTGTGTTTGTTGAGTTTCTTTTCTGTGATTTTTACAGTTACAGTTATTTCATCAGTTTCTGCAGAGTTGCAACCAGCTCGTCGATCGTTTCATCCTTACCGGCACGGATATCACGTGCCACACAGGTACGGATATGATTCGCAAGAAGCTCTTTATTAAAAGAGTTGACAGCGGCATTGACAGCAGCGGACTGGATCAGGATGTCATTACAATAAGCATCATTCTCCAACATCCCTATGATTCCCCGAATCTGCCCCTCAATACGCTTCAGCCGATTCACCAGCTTCTTCCTCTCCGCCTCCGACCGATCCGTATGCTTCGTACAACAACAGGAACAGACAGGAGTCTTCGTCACATCATTATTATTCTCCATAGACCAACTTCCTTTCTAAAATATACTCAAAATACATATCCAAAATACCCTCACGGGGTATGTTTACTATGCCTGTAATATATACCCCTTGAGGGTATTTGTCAAGAGAAAATAAAAAAAGATGACCTAAATGCAAGAAAGCTACAGACAGATCATCCAAAATAAAAAGAAAAATAGACCAGGATATAACAAAACCACAATTAAGTCATCGGAAATGCAAAGAAAAGTAGACCAGAACAAGAGAAAGCCGCAATCAAGTCATCGGAAATTCAAGGAAAAGTAGACCAAAACAAGAGAAAGCCGCAAGCGAGTTATCAGAACCACAAAGAAAAGTAGACCAGAACATGGGAAAGTCGCAATTAAGTCATCAGAACCACAAAAAAGACCAAACCGCGCTACAGGCAAATCAATTCCCACCAATAGTATGGGCCCACACAGCATCACCTCCCCCACAAAACAACCAGGGTCTCCACCAAAGCTCAAAAAAAGCCCAGGGGTGCCTGAGGGGACGGGCCACGTCCCCTCGGTCCTAACCTCGCCCAGGCGAGCAAAAGGTTACGGAGCCCGGGGGATCAAACCCCGATCACCCTCTTGCTGATAAAGAAAGCCACCCCAGCGGTCAGCGCCTCCGCAATCCAAAACGCATGCCATACCCCCACAGCCCCCAAGATGCGGCTAAGGATAAAAGCCGCAGGAAGAATTATGATCAAATACCGACACAGCGAAACAACAAGAGAAGCAGTCCCCCTTCCAAGTCCTTCCAGCGCACCACATGCCGTAACAGACACAGAAGAAACCAGAAATCCCGCACATATAATACGAAGAGCCGTTTTTCCGGCAGCAATTGTCTCCGGATTCGTAGTAAACATTCCCATAAGCTGCCCCGGAACAGTCAGACAGATGATGGTTCCAACAAGCATGATCACACCACTCATACAAAGCGTAACATAGTAGATTTTTTTCACTCTTTTGTGCTCTCCGGCACCATAATTATATCCTATCACAGGACGCATTCCCTGCACGATCCCGCTCGCCGGAAGATAGAGAAACGTCTGCAGTTTATAGTAGATTCCAAGAATTACCACATAACTCTGAGAGTAGGCCGCAAGGAGTCCGTTCAATGCAGAAACAAGCACAGATGGAAGCGCAAGATTCAGTGCTCCCGGAATGCCAACAGAGTATAATCTTGCGATCAGAGCTTTGTCCGGATGTAAATATTTCCGGCTTAATCTGACCTGGAGAGGCTGTATTTTGTAGACGATCAAATAGAAAACAAGATTGAATACCTGCCCCAGACCAGTTGCAATCGCAGCACCTTCAATCCCCATTGCAGGGAACGGTCCGATACCAAAGATCAGCAGCGGATCAAGTATAATATTGGAAACACAGCCGACCATAAGCCCGATCATAGTAACCTTCATTTTGCCCACACCCTGGAAGATTTTTTCGTAGGAAAGGTTAGTAGTGTTTATAGTTGCAAACAGAAAAACGATCGTGGAATACCGGATTCCAAGGTCGATAACATCTGCGTCAGAAGTAAAAAGCACCAGAAATCCCGGCATCACAAGGATGCATCCGATCGTCAGAAGAACACCGTGCAGGGCAGATAATGCAAGCCCATGAGTCGCTGCTTTGCTGGCAGTTTCTTTGTTTCCGGCACCAAGACAGATCGCAATCTGAGCACTGATCCCGATCCCAAATCCGATCGCGATCGCATTCGCAAAGTTCTGGATCGGATAGACAAGCGACAGCGCAGTCATCGCATTTTCACTGATCTGTGCCACGAAAAAGCTGTCCACAATGTTGTACAGAGAATTCACAAGCATAGAGATCACCATAGGCAGAGCCATCGACAAAATCAGCGGGAAAACCGGTTTTTCTTTCATAAATGTGTCATTCATAATAAGCCTCCTTTATAAAATTTAAAACATAAAAAACGCCGCACAATCACCCCGAAGGATAATTGTGTGGCGAAAAATGGTTTAGCCAGAAAAATCCACACTATGTTTTGGACGAAAGAATTGTAGCATGAGAACCAGAAAAACGTCAATAGCAGATTTGTTAAATCTCCAGATCATCCGCATTTGCCATATACGTCTGCGTATAAAGCACGACCATATCGCCCTTTGGGACAAGGACCCTGTGATTTCGCTGGATCACGGCGATGATAATACGCTCCGGCATGTTCAGTTCCATGATCCTGTGATTCACCCATTGATCATTTTCGGTGAGGCGGATGCGGATAAAATGCACATCTTCTTCCTGACCATATTCCCCGATCCGTTTAAGTCTCGAATACTGGTCGACAAATCCTGCAGAAATGATACCGGTGGGGATCGCAACCATGCCGACACCAAGAAATGCAATAAAAATACCAAAAATCTTACCGATCGTGGTGACAGGATAAATATCACCATAGCCTACCGTGAGCAGGGTGGAAGCAGCCCACCAGATCCCGGAAAATGCATTCGTAAAAACCTCCGGCTGCGCCTGGTTTTCCAGACTGTACATACAGAGACTGGACGACAGCATCAGTACCAGCGGTCCATATTTGAGCTCCATATTGTCAAATGTGTACATGATACTGACGGTCAGATTCAGAAGAATCGTAAACATATACCAGTCCTTCTTGCGGTACATACTTCAATGTGCTACACTCAAAAAATGCCAAAAATAATCACAGAAAAAGTGATATTGTTATAAGGAAAAAAGGAACTTAGAGGAGAAAAAATATGAAAACACTGCTGACACTGCAGCTCACGATCTTTATTCTGGTAGCTGTAGGATTTTTAATGAAAAAGATACATATCATCGGTCCGCAGGGGCAGAAGAACATCAATGATCTGGTCATCTATCTGATCCTGCCATGCAACATCCTCCATGCATTTACCCAGAGTGCAACGGATGGAGATTTCAGCAATTATCTGGCGATTCTTTTTATCTCGATCGGTATTCAGGTATTCTGTGTTATCTATGGAAAAGTCATGTTCCGAAAAGAATCCGAAGACCGTCGGAAGTGCCTGCAGTACGGAACTATCTGCTCAAACGCAGGATTTCTTGGAAACCCGATCGCGGAAGGCGTTTACGGAATAGAAGGACTGGTTCTCGCCAGCGTGTACCTGATCCCGCAGAGAATCATGATGTGGTCTTCCGGTCTGGCTGTTTTTTCCGGAAGCAGTGATAAGATGAAAACGGTGAAAAAAGTCGTCACACATCCATGCATTCTGGCATGTGTACTTGGAATGATCCTGATGATCACAGGACTTCCAATCCCGCCAGGACTCGACGGTGCGGTGACTGCTGTCGGAAACTGTAATACGGCAATGTCGATGATGGTCATTGGAATGATCCTTGCAGATATCAATCTCAAAGATTTCTGGGACTGGACAGTTGTGAAATACACAGTTCACAGACTTATTATCATTCCGGCGATCGTTTATATCGTCTGCCGTTTCCTGCCTCTGAGCAAAACGGTCCTGGGACTGTGTGTACTCCTTGCAGCAATGCCGGCAGGTGCAACGACCAGTATCCTCGCAGAAAAATACCAGGTCGATTCTCCATTTGCGACAAAAATGGTCATCTTCTCAACCTTGTTATCCCTTCCGACTATCTGTCTGTGGAGCATTTTTCTCCAGTAAAAACATATTTGTCAAATTTCTGACAAAACATCCCCCCTCCCGGCTTGTAGGAGGGGTGTTTTTTTTATATACTAAAAAAATAACATTTTATACGGAAAAGAGAACAAATCATGAGCGATCTTAAAAACGAAATCCATGACTACTGGACCAACCGGGCCAGAGGTTATTCAGAATATAATCAGCAGGAAATGGCAGATGCCAGACAGACCATGTGGAGGGCGAAACTCCTCGATCTACTGGGAAAACAGTTCCCGGAGCGTGAACCAAAAGAGATTAAAATCCTTGATGTCGGAACCGGCCCGGGATTTTTTGCAATCCTTCTCGCAGAAGCCGGCTATCAGGTGACGGCGATCGACTATACAGAAGAAATGCTCAAGGAAGCACAGCAGAATGCCGGTGGATTAGCGGAGTGTATTGTGTGGAAAACCGGCGACGCACAGGCTCTTGATGTGGAAAACAACAGCTTTGATGCCATTGTAACCAGAAATGTAACATGGAATCTTCCACGCCCGGACCTCGCATATAAAGAATGGCTGCGTGTGCTCAAACCAGGCGGTATGCTTTATAACTTTGATGCAGACTGGTACGGTCATCTTTATAATGAAGAAAAGCGAAACAGCTATGAGAAAGACCGGAAGCAGACAGAAGAACAAAACGTGGAGGACTATTACAGCGGAACTGACATCGAAAAGATGGAAGAGATTGCCCGCCAGGTTCCATTAAGTCGTCTGGAACGTCCGAAGTGGGATATCGAAACTATGCAGAAAACAGGATTTCTTGATGTTTCCTGCGATGAAGCGGTCTGGAAAGAAGTCTGGACAGAAGAAGAGATCATCAATAACAGCACTTCTCCGATCTTCCTCCTGACAGGAAGAAAGAGAGATTCTTTTAATCTCAAAAATATAACAGTGGAGCCGGGTGAGAAGTGGAATGGAGAATTAGAACTTGCAAACGGCGAGATCAAACTTCCGGCGACTGTCCTGCACGGACATGGTACAGGAAAAACCATGCTGATCACAGCAGGTGTTCATGCCGGAGAATATGTCGGGATCCAGGCAGCGATCGAATTGTCCCAGAAACTCAAAATTGAAAAAGTAACAGGCACGATCATCATTGTCAAAGTCATGAACCGACCTGCATTTGAGGCACGTAACGGCAGTATGGGACTGACTGATGACAAAAACCTCAACCGCGAATTTCCGGGAGACCCGCAGGGAACAGAAATGGAGCGCCTTGCATGGGCAGTGTCTCAGGAACTTCAGCCGGTGACAGATTATTACATCGATCTCCACAGTGGAGATGACTATGAGAAATTAACACCGTATGTCTATTATGCAGGAATGGCAGCAGAAGAAGTTGTCGCAGAATCTCGTAAAATGGCAGAACAGGTCGATGTTCCATACATGGTAAAATCCAATGTGGCGTCCGGCGGTTCCTACAACTATGCGGCTTCACAGGGAATTCCGAGTATTCTGATCGAACGTGGCGGAATGGGCGACTGGAATTACGAAGAAGTCCGCTCTACCAGAAGAGATGTCCGCAATATCCTGTGCCATATGGGAATCTATCAGGGAATCAAGGATTTCAGGACATACTATCCGCTGGATGTGGCAGATGTCCGCTATCAGGATGCAGAGGAAAGCGGTCTCTGGTATCCGTTCAAAAAAGTCGGCGACATGATCCAGGAAGGCGATATCCTCGGAGAAGTCCGTGACTATGAGGGAAAAGTCAAAGAAGTCAGCATCGCAGAGTTCGACGGCGTTCTTCTCTATCAGTGCGGCACGCTGCAGGTACTTGGCAATGGACCGATGGTCACCTACGGAAGAATCGTGAGCCGCTACGACGAGCGCAAGGAAAAAATCGTAAAATACTGGGAAAAACGAAGCAACAGTTTTCTGGAGCAGAGAAGACAGGAACTTCACAGCACCATGGCAGAACGCTGGATGAAAGAAATCAATACACAGCTTCCGGAGGGAAAAAATCTCAAGATTCTCGATGTGGGCTGTGGAGCAGGATTTTTCACTATCCTTCTTGCAAAAGCAGGCCATCAGGTGACTGGAATCGACCTGACACCGGATATGATCAAAAACGCCCGCATCCTTGCAGAAGAAGAGGGCGTAAATTGCGAATTTACAGTTATGGATGCAGAGAATCCGGAATTCCCGGATGACACCTTTGATGTGATCATTTCCAGAAATCTGACCTGGACATTGCCGCATGTGCGTCACGCATATCAGGAGTGGCTTCGCGTCCTCAAAAAAGGCGGTGTACTGCTCAATTTTGATGCAAACTACGGAATCACAGACTTCTCAAATGTGGAAGACCTTCCGGAAAATCATGCACATAACACACTCGGAAATGACATGATGCGCGAGTGCGAGGAGATCAAACGTCAGCTTCCGATCAGTTCCTACAGCCGTCCGGCGTGGGATCTGGAAACCCTGGGATCTATGGATCTTAAAGATTTCCGGGTAGACTTAGGAATCAGCAGCAGGATCTATCTTGAAAAAGACGAATTTTATAATCCGACTCCGCTGTTTATGCTGCGGACAGTTAAATAATGGGCAGGCAGCTACACAGACTATAAGAATATGCGGAGAATCATATGGATTTAAAACAATTACAATATTTTGTGGCATGTGCCCAGGCAGGGTCTTTCAGTGATGCGGCGAAGATCCTCTATTCGACACAGCCCAGTGTGAGCAAGGTGATCAAGGCACTGGAAGACACTCTTGGAATGCAGCTTTTTGAGCGCCTTCCGAGAGGAATCCGACTGACAGTGCAGGGACAGAAAGTCTATCACTATGCATGTAAGATCACAAATGAGATGAATGTTCTGGAGAATATGGCTTTGGGAGGCATGACAAAATGGATTCGTATTTCGCTGAATCCAAGTTCCTGGTTTGCCAATCAGTTTGTAGATTTTTATAATGAAACCTATGAAAAAAACTATCACTTTCAGATCACAACAGCAGGCGTACGGAGTGTTATGGAACGTGTCCGTGACTACATGGATGACATTGGATTTGTTTATATCCTGAGTCAGCAAAAGGAGAACTTCCTGCACGAGCTGACCAAAAATAAACTACAGTTTTTTACAATGTATGAAACAGATGTAGTCCTTTATTCAGGGCGGAAGACAGAAATTTATGCTTCCAGAAAGGATAAAGCAGAGCTTGCAGATCTGGAAGGAATCCGTTTTATCCAGAATTATCAGGATGAATTTTTTGATATCGGAGCTGCACGGGAAGATGCATTCCAGTGGAAAGATCTTGATATTTCTGTGCTGACCAACAGTGACTACATTATGGAAAAAATGCTCAGGAACAGCCGGGTTGCAAATGTAAGCGGCAGTTATCTTTCCGAGAACAAAACAGGTACTACGCCGGGAATCCCGCTGAATATGGGTGACAGTAAGGTTATTTTTGGCTATATGCTCCACAAAGGCGAAAAAATTGATGAAAGTATGCAGGAATTTCTCGACTTTCTGGTAAGCAGACTTCCCAAAAGTTAATTCCGACTCATTCCAGAACAGCCGAAAGGTATTCGAACTACGAATAGCACATAACCCTCCCACGGGGTTGTGTGCTTTTTTGACATCTGATAGACTTTATCTGACGAATTACTATGCGGATATTTTGTCTGATGATTTACAGACACAAAAGGAGAATTCATGATTAAATACATTTTTAAAAGACTTCTTCAGCTGATCCCGATTCTAATTGGGATCACTTTTTTGTCTTTTGCCATGATGCGTTTGGCGGGCGGTGATGCGGTAACGTATATGTATGAGAATGCCGGTTCAGCAGTTTCACAGGAAGTCATTGATGAGACGCGGAAGGAATATGGTCTGGATCAGCCATTTCTTATTCAGTATGCGAAATGGTTTGCAGGAATGGCAACCGGAGACATGGGCAAGAGCTACGTATCCAAACGAGATGTTTATGAAACATTTGTAGAAAAACTTCCGGCAACGATCATGCTGACCGTATCTTCTGTATTGCTGACAATGCTGATCGCAATTCCACTCGGTATTTTTTCGGCGGTAAAGCATAATAAATGGAGCGATTACCTGATACGTTTCCTGAGTTTTATCGGGAATTCCATGCCAAACTTCTTTGCAGCACTGGTGCTGATGTACTTTTTTTCCATCAGACTTGGATGGTTTCCGGTAATCACAACGGACAATATAGCTTTAAGCCTCGTTCTGCCAACACTGACACTTGCCATATCTATGGCATCCAAGTATACCAGACAGGTGAGAGCTACGATCCTTGAAGAACTGAACAAAGATTATGTGGTCGGAGCAAAGGCGAGAGGTGTGAGAGGAAGCGTGATCATCTGGAAGAATGTTATGAAGTCTTCCATGCTGACGATCATTACTCTGCTGGCTTTATCAATAGGAAGTCTTCTGGGAGGAACTACGATCGTTGAGACTATTTTTATGTGGGATGGTGTTGGCAAAATGGCAGTAGATGCCATTACCATGAGAGATTACCCGATCATTCAGGCATATGTAGCCTGGATGGCAATCATTTATGTGGTTGTAAACCTGATCACGGATATCATTTATCACTATCTGGATCCTCGAGTAAGATTAGGAGGTGACAGAGCATGACGCAGAAAAAGAAACAGATATCTGTCCGAAAACAGAAAATAAAGAAAAATCATGTCAGAGAAAAGCTGATCTTTTTTACTATACTGGCGATGGTTTTACTTGTTGTCGCAGCCTTTGCACGGAAGCTCTGTCCGTATGATCCGGATGTACAGGATCTTCTGCTGGCACAGAAACCGCCAAGTGCAGAACATATACTGGGTACAGACCGCTACGGAAGAGACATGTTTTCGCGTGTACTGGTAGGAAGTACGACCAGTATTTATGCGACACTGCTTCTGGTGGCAATCGTCACGATACTTGGAACGGTGATCGGCATCATCTGCGGGTGGTGTGGAGGAATCATAGATACTGTGCTGATGCGTATATCAGATCTGTTTCTTGCGTTCCCAAGCCTTGTTTTTGCCCTCGCAGTAGCTGGTGTACTTGGCGGTGGCATCCAGAATGCAATCATAGCACTGGCTGTCATCGGATGGCCGAAGTTTGCCAGACTTGCCAGAGGACTGACTCTTGCACAGAAAGATTCACCATATCTGATGGCGGTGAGACTTTCGGGAAGCAGCACACTGAAAATTATGTTTAAACATATTTTACCGAATATTGCAGGTCCGATACTGGTTACCGCTGTTCTTGATATCGGAACTATGATGATGGAACTTGCAGGACTGTCCTTCCTCGGACTTGGCGTACAGCCTCCGATGGCAGAGTGGGGAAGCATGATTAATGATGGAAGGAGTATGCTTCAGATCTCACCATGGATGGTACTTGCACCGGGACTTGCCATATTTATAACCGTTATGATCTTTAATCTTCTCGGGGATACACTCAGAGATTTTATGGATCCAAAAGAAAGAGCAAAGAAATAAGAGAATAAAGAAAGGAAACAACGATTATGAAGAAGAAATTACTTGCAGCAATTCTGACAGGAGCAATGCTTGTAGCAGGAATGTCTACAACCGTATGGGCTGACGGTGAAAAGGCTTTTGTTTATGGAACAACCGGATACAGCGAGGAAATGGGAGATGCGGGATTAAACCCACATGACAACTATTCAGGCTGGAGTGCACTTCGTTATGGCGTTGGCGAAACTCTGTTCAAATATAATGACAACATGGAAGTAGAGCCATGGCTTGCAACTGATTATGAATTTGTGGATGATACAACTGTAAAGATCACACTTCGTGACGGAGTACAGTTTTCCAGTGGACGTACCATGGATGCGGAAGCAGTCAAGGAATGTCTGGAAGATCTGATCGCAGTTCATGACCGTGCACCTTATGATCTGAAGATCGATCATATTGATGCAGATGGTCTGACACTTACCATTTATACAACAGAGCCATGTCCGGCGATCATCAATTATCTTGGTGATCCATATGGTGCGATCATTGACATGGATTATGGAATCCAGGGTGAAGGCGGTTCTGCCAATGTGGCCGGAACTGGCCCATATATTGCAGAGAACGTCACTCCAACCCAGATCGATCTGGTAAAAAACGATAACTACTGGGGCGGTGAAGTGAAAGTAGATAAAGTTACAGTCAAATCTTTTGCAGACGGAAGTGCACTGACCGCAGCCCTGCAGACCGGAGACATTCAGGGAACTTATGGACTCCAGTATGATAACTATGCATTATTTGACGGAAATACAGATTACACAATTAATTCCTGTGCAACAAGCCGCTGCTTCTTCGGTCAGTTTAATATGGATTCCGAGATCATGAAAGACCAGAATGTCCGCAAAGCAGTGGAGATGGGAATCGATAAAGACGGATTCTGTTCTGTAATTATGCAGGGACGTGGAGTTCCGGCAAAAGCAGCATTCCCGAACAGTTTTTCTTATGGAAACGATGCAGTGGAAACTGTTTCTTACGATCCGGATGGCGCAAAGAAACTTCTCGAAGAATCAGGATGGACAGATACTGATGGTGATGGATATGTAGATAAAGACGGACAGAAACTCAGCATTAACTGGCTGACTTACCCAACCCGTCTGGAACAGCCGAAACTTGCCGAGTACGCACAGGCTACACTGAAAGATATCGGAATCGATGTGGTTGTAAATAATACATCTGACCATATGACGATTGCAAAGAATGGAGACTTTGATGTATATGTAAGTTCTATAACTACAGCACCGACAGGTGATCCGGAATACTTCTTTACCAGTACAGTAACAGGTGCCAAGAACTATGGTAACTATCAGAATGAAGAAGTAACAAAACTGACAGATCAGCTTCACCAGACGTTTGACAAGGATGAAAGAGCAAAACTTGCAGTAGAACTTCAGCAGGATATTCTGGATGATGATGCGTTCTTCTTTGTATCTCATCTGAATATGGGAATCGTAACAAAATCAAATGTTACAGGAATGGCAGCACATCCATGTGATTACTATGAGATCACTGCTGACCTGGATGTAGAATAAAATTATTGCTTCTGCTTGCAGCAGCAATTTTTGAGGAGAAAATAAATTATGGATTCTTTGCTTCGTGTAGAGCATGTGACAATTTCTTATAATGGAAAACCAACGGTTGAGGATGTCAGCTTTGAATTAAAGCAGGGCGAAATCCTTGGAATCGTGGGCGAGTCCGGAAGCGGCAAAAGTACGATCATCAAGGCAATCATGGGGATTCTGGGAGAAGAAGGTCTGGTTACAAGAGGTGATATCTGGTACAAAGGTGAGAACCTTACAGACATGAGCGAAAAAAAACTCCGTAAGCTTCTGGGAACAGAGATCGGAATGGTATTTCAGGACTGCAAAGCCGCATTATGTCCTGTACGTACGATCGGAGCACAGATACATGAAGCAGTGTCAGAACATGAGAAGATCAGCCAGAAGGAAGTTCGGGAACGAGCAGGACAGATCATGAAGAAGATTGGACTGAACGACAGTGACCGCGTGCTGGACAGTTATCCGTTTGAACTTTCTGGTGGAATGAACCAGAGAGTGGGAATCTGTACAGCTATGATTATGCATCCGAACCTGCTTCTGGTAGATGAACCTACCAGTGCGCTGGATGTGACCGTTCAGAAACAGGTAGTAGAGGAACTTCTGCTTATGCGTAAAACATACAATACCGCGATGATTCTTGTAACACATAATATCGGTGTTGTAAGGCTGATGGCAGACAGAATACTGGTACTTCAGAATGGACAGGCAAGGGAGTATGGAGAAACTGAGACTGTTCTGGATCATCCGAAAGATCCGTATACAAAGAAACTGATGAGTTCCGTGCTTCATCTGAAACGGAACAGAAATCAGGAGGTACAGTAAAATGACAGACATTATCCTGAAAGCAGACCATCTCAAAAAAGTATTTATATCAGGGAAAAAATCCATGACCGCTGTGGATGATGTAAGCTTTGAACTGGAACGTGGAGAATGCCTTGGAATCGTAGGAGAGTCCGGATCTGGCAAAAGTACGATTGCCAAGATGATCACACATCTGGAAAGTATCACAGAGGGACAGGTCTTTCTTAAGGGAAAGGACATCACTCATGCCAGAGGCAAAGATTTGAGAGAAACATATCAGAATATCCAGATGGTTTTTCAGATGCCAATGGAATCTTTTGACCCGAGATGTACTTTGGGCGACGGAATTGGGGAAAGTCTCCGGAATATGGGGATAAATCGCACAGAAACACGAACACGTGTAGAAAATCTTCTCGAAAGATGCGGCCTTTCTAAAGAATACGCGGACCGTTATCCGCATCAGGTCAGCGGAGGGCAGTGCCAGCGAGCCGCAATTGCCAGAGCACTTGCAGTCAGTCCGGAGATCCTGATCTGTGATGAGGCCACCAGCGCACTTGACGTAACTGTGCAGAAACAGATCCTGGAACTTCTGATTGAACTGAAAGAAAAAGAGAATCTGTCATTTATCCTGATCTGTCATGACCTTGCGCTGGTGCAGGCCTTCTGTGACAAAGTACTGGTTCTCTATCATGGAAAGACAGTAGAATATGGAACACCGGATGATATCATCAATCATCCGAAGATGGATTATACAAAGAAATTAATAGATTCAGTTTTATAAATCGACAGCATAATAATCAGCGAATAATAACCGGAGGGCAGGAAGTATGGTAGTAAATGTTTTTCTGTTTGATGATTTTGAAGCGATGGATGCATTTGGCCCGGTACAGATCTTTGGAACTGTACCGGAACATTTTTATATACGGTTTATCTCACTGCGTGGAGGACTGATCACTGGAAAACAGGGGATGAAAGTATGGACAGAGCCATTAAATCCAGTTGAGATTGAAGATGTATTTCTGATTCCAGGAGGAAAAGGCGTCAAGAGCTTTCTGCATACAGAAGGAGATAAGGGACAGCAGATGTTAAAACAGGCCGTAGAAGAAGCATCTTTTTGTGTGATGGTTCAGAATGCTTCTGCAATGCTTGCGAGAACAGGGCTTCTGTTCCATAGGCAGGTGGCAGATTATGCATATGATGAAAACTGGAAGCGGATGTTTACAGTGGGAATCAACTACATCAGTAGAGAGAACTGGATTTCGGACGGGAAATATTATTCCAGCAGTACGACAATGGCGGCAATGGACATGGCACTGGGGCTGATCAGTGATATGCTGGATATTGATATCGCTGAAAAAATTGCAGAAGAAATAGGATATGAATGGGACAGTAGCCTGCACATATGAAAAACAATCACTTATCCATAACAGATAAGAATATCTCCATATCCCCCAGGGTAGGTTGCTGACGCTTTAATGTGGTGCTACAATACAGTTAATTATGAGGCGCGCACCAAATAAAATAAAGTTTTCACAGGGAAAGGAAGTATATCTATGCATATACCTGAGAACTATTTAAGCCCGTCGACATGTGCTGTAATGACAGCCGCCATGGTCCCGGTCTGGGGATATTCAATCAACAAAGTAAGAACAGAAATACCAAAGGCCAGGATGCCGCTTCTTGGTATCGGTGCTGCCTTTTCATTTCTTGGAATGATGTTTAATGTGCCACTTCCGGGAGGCACTACAGGACATGCAGTAGGTGGAACTCTTATTGCAATCCTTACAGGCAATCCGGCAGCCGGATGTATATCGGTTTCCATTGCGCTGCTGATACAGGCACTGCTTTTTGGGGATGGAGGAATCCTTGCATTTGGAGCCAACTGTTTCAACATGGCGTTTGTATTGCCGTACCTGGGATTTTTCCTGTATAAGCTGCTTCTGAAAAAAACAGGTATGCGTAAACTCAGTGCAGCAATTGGTGCATATATAGGAATTAATGCGGCAGCATTCTGTGCGGCTGTAGAATTTGGTATTCAGCCGTTATTGTTTAAGAATGCAGCAGGTCAGGCACTTTACTGTCCATATCCTTTAAGCGTGTCCATACCGGCAATGATGATTGGACATATTACTTTGTTTGGACTGGCAGAGATTGTACTTACTGTAGTGGTACTGACATTTGTAGAGAAGGTTTCACCATCCGCTCTGGATGCAGTTCCGAATAAAACTTCATTTAAACCTTTGTATATACTGATTGCGATACTTATCGTCCTGACACCGATCGGTCTTCTTGCGACAGGCACTGCCTGGGGCGAATGGGGCGTTGATGAAATGTCAACACTTGTCAGTGGCGGCGCACAATTGGGATACACTCCGGCAGGAATGGAAAGCGGATTTGAACTTTCGACATTGTTCCCGGATTATTCCATGGCAGGTATGCCGGAATGGACAGGATATATTCTGTCGGCAGTTGTCGGTGTGGCACTTCTGGTGATTTTCTTTAAGATCATTTCTTCACTTATGAAAGACAAAGTTGATTTCAAAAAGAAAGCGGCATAATGATGGATAATTACAGAACAGAAAAAACAGAGATTCCAGACTGGATGTGCAGGCAGGAAGAGTATAACCCCTCTGCAGACAAAGAAGCTTTTCTTACCAGAAGCACAAAATCTGTTTTGTCTGTGCTGGCAAGACTCAGATTTGATGAAGGGAAGGATGGCAGATTTTCTGCCACTCCTTCTCTTAAATTGTTTTATACGGTACTTTATATTATTCTTACCGCATGTTCGGGAAATTATCTGTTTGTACTGATCATGTGTGCTGCTGTAACGGTCAGACTGGCCTTTTTCTCAGCATCTGCTATCCGACAGATATTAAGCGGAACAGCAGGATCAGTTATGATTTCGATATTTCTTCTTTTGCCGGCGGTTTTTATGGGGAATCCTCAGACTCTGGCAAACATTACAGCGAGAGTATACGTATCGGTAACATTGGTCGGTATTTTGTCAGCAGGGACTTCGTGGAATAAACTCACAGCCGGCATGAGAACTTTTCATGTACCATCGTTGTTTATTTTTACTCTGGATATTACACTGAAATATATTTCAGTTCTGGGTGAGATATGTGTGGAGATTTTACGGTCCGTCAGCCTGAGATCTGTGGGAAAAAATCCGGACAAGGCAAAATCTTTTTCCGGCATTCTTGGAATTACCTTTCTCAAATCCAGCGAAATGGCAGAAGAAATGTATGCATCCATGTGCTGCAGGGGATTCACCGGAGAATATCAGTCAAAACAGAAATACAGAGTGTGTCCGTACGACATTGTACATATTTTGATCATGGCAGGGTGCGTGGCACTGTTTATTCACCTGAACTGAATGAACAGTAACGTTTACGATACATCTGTTTCATAAAGACATAAAGGCAGCAGGAGAGAGGATAAAGGTAGACAATTATGATCACACTGGAAAAAGTTTGCTTCGCATATGAGCATGAGGTGGCACTAAGATATGTGAATCTCCAGATTGAAAAAGGCGATTCTGTGGTTATTCAGGGACCAAACGGATGTGGGAAATCAACGCTTATCAGGTTATTGAATGGAATTATATATCCTTCTGAGGGACATTATTTTTATAATGATCATGAAATTACAGAAAAAGCATTGAAAGACAGACAGTTTGCAAAGTGGTTCCATCAGCAGATGGGATATGTGTTTCAGAATGCAGATACACAGCTGTTCTGCGGAAGCGTGGAAGAAGAAATTGCATTTGGTCCTGTTCAGATGGGATTGTCAGAAACTGAAATCAGGCAAAGAACAGAAGACTGTCTGCAGTTGTTTGGAATAGAAAAACTCAGAGAAAGACCGCCGTATCATCTGAGCGGAGGTGAGAAACGCAAAGTTTCGCTTGCCTGTATTCTTTCACTAAATCCGGAAGTGCTGATATTGGATGAACCGCTTGCCGGTCTGGACGAGAAAACACAGGACATGCTGCTGGAATTTCTGAAGAATTTTCACAGGGCAGGAAAGACATTGATTACTATCACACATAATCGACATCTTGCAGAAACGATCGGAAGCAGATTTGCGGTTATGAATGAAGACCATGAATTAAAAATGATATAAATATAAAAAAAGTACTTCCCGCGGATTAGAAGTACTTTTTTTATTATGGGTTAACTGGTGCCTTAAGGGTGGAGGTCTGTGCACCTTTATTTGATAAAATAACACAGTTCTTTGTGTTGACTATATTTTAACAAAACGCAGTGTAAAAACAAGCCTCCCAGGGGGATGTAAAGCCATGAAAAAAACAGTATGATCCATGCGATATATGAATATGTCAATATCCCCCAGGGGCGGTTATATATGACCGAAATTGATGGTATACTGATAGAACTTGTTATGCATAATAAATAAAAATAAACCATAAAACTGTTGATAGACACAGCGTTATGCATAAATAAGAACAAAAGGAGGAAATGAGACAATGAAGAGAAAATTACTGGCAATTATGATGGCGGTCTGTGTGACAGCATCCTTTGCAGGAGGATCTGCAACTGTATTTGCGGCACAGGAAGAAAGCACAGCGAAAGATGAAGTAATCGTAACCATGCCGACAACATCTGAGCCGGAGTCCGGTTTTGACCCGGCATATGGATGGGGCGCAGGAGAGCATGTGCATGAGCCACTGATCCAGAGCACACTTACTACTACAAACACAGATCTTTCTATCGGTATGGATCTGGCGACAGATTATTCTGTGAGCGATGATGGACTTACCTGGACTGTTAAGATCCGGGATGATGTCAAATTTACAGACGGTGAAGCTCTGACAGCATCCGATGTGGCATTTACATACAACAACTGCCGCGATAACAGTTCCGTCAATGATTTTTCCATGCTGAAAGAAGCAGTGGCTGTGGATGATACAACGGTTGAATTTCACATGAACACACCATTTGCAGTCTGGCCATATACAATGGCAATTGTAGGAATCGTTCCGGAACATGCTTATAATGAGAATTACGGACAGGATCCGATCGGTTCCGGACGTTATATCATGAAACAGTGGGACAAAGGACAGCAGGTTATTTTTGAGGCGAATCCGGACTACTACGGCGAAGCACCAAAAATGAAAAAAGTAACCGTTCTTTTCATGGAAGAAGATGCAGCACTGGCAGCAGCTCAGTCCGGCACGGTAGACGTGGCACATACGGCGGCATCTTATTCAGATATGACGGTTGACGGATATGATCTGTTCAGCGTGCAGACAGTAGATAACCGCGGATTCAACCTTCCGGCAACAGCAGCAGAGGAAATTGACGGAGTAACTTATGGAAATGACTTCACCAGCGATGTAGAAGTAAGACGTGCGATCAATATCGGCATTGACCGTGAAGAAATGATCCAGAATGTCCTGAATGGTTACGGAACCCCGGCATACAGCGTGTGCGATAAAATGCCATGGTATAACGAGGAAGCAGAAGTAGAATACGATCTGGATAAAGCAAAAGAAATTCTTGAAACAGCAGGATGGGCAGAAGGTGATGACGGAATCCGTGAAAAAGACGGCGTACGTGCGGAATTTACCATGCTGTATCCGGCATCCGATTCTGTTCGCCAGGCACTGGCAGAAGACAGCAAGAATCAGCTTGCCGAACTTGGAATTGAAGTGACAACAGAGGGCGTTGACTGGGATACTGCCTACACAAGAGCAGAGTCTGAGCCACTTGTATGGGGATGGGGCGCACATACACCAATGGAGCTGTACAACATCTATCATACAATGAGCGAGACCGGCCTTGCAGAGTACTCTCCATATGCGAACGAAACCGTAGACAAATATATGGATGAAGCTCTGAAATCCAGTGATCTGGAAGCATCGTATGACCTTTGGAAAAAAGCCCAGTGGGACGGAGAGAGCGGAATTACACAGGAGGGAGATATCCCGTGGATCTGGCTCTGCAATATCGATCATCTGTACTTTGTAAAAGACGGACTCAAAGTAGCTGACCAGAAGATCCATCCACACGGACATGGCTGGTCTATCGTAAATAACGTAGATCAGTGGTCATGGGAGTAACAGATCTTGAATAATTCAAAAGCAAAATTTATCTTAAAAAATTTCATTAAAGTGCTGCTTCTGCTGTTTGCGGTCAGTGTTGCTGCTTTTACACTTATGACAGCTTCTCCGATCGATCCTCTGAAAGCGAATGTCGGACAGGCTGCGCTTGGAAGCATGAGTCAGGAACAGATCGCAAAACTTGAAGAATACTGGGGCGTGGGACAGCCGCCCCTGCAGCGCTACATTGCATGGTTCAGAGATTTTGTGAGGGGAGATATGGGAATATCTCTCCTTTATCGACAGAAGGTAACGACAGTGATCGCCGTAAAACTTGGAAATTCCCTGTTTCTGATGATCATTGCATGGATTTTGTCAGGACTGATTGGTTTTTTGCTGGGCTCACTTGCAGGGATGAACCGTGGAAAACCGATTGATAAGATCATCAAAGGATACTGTCTGGTGATCTCCAGTACCCCGGCATTCTGGATTGCTATGCTGTTGCTTATCATTTTTGGAGTATGGCTTAAAATACTTCCGATAGGATTAAGTGTACCGATTGGAGTTGAGGCAAGCGGAGTGACTTTTTTTGACCGTGTGTATCATGCAATCCTTCCGGCGGTGACACTTTCCATCACAGGAATATCCAATATTGCCATGCATACCAGAGAAAAAATGATCGACATCTGTGACAGCGATTACGTGCTTTTTGCAAAAGCAAGAGGAGAGAGTAACTGGCAGATATTCAAAAACCATGGTTTCCGCAATGTCCTTGGCCCGGCAGTGACACTTCAGTTTGCTTCGATCAGCGAGATATTTGGCGGCTCAGTGCTTGTGGAGCAGGTTTTTTCCTATCCGGGACTTGGACAGGCAGCGGTCAGTGCAGGTCTTGGAAGTGATATGCCGCTTCTGATGGCGATCACGATCATAAGTGCACTGTTTGTGTTTGGAGGAAACTTTATAGCCAATATTCTGTACGGAGTCATCGACCCGAGGATCCGAAGAGGGGGTGCGGGAAGATGAAAAACAGATGGAACCGCAGAAAAACTCTGGTACTCTGGCTTGTTATCGCCGTGGTGTTTCTTATAGCAGTCTGTATCAGTGGCCTGTTCTGCGAAGATGCAGCAAGGGCAACAGATTTTTCCAGAAAAAACCTTGCACCCTGCCTGAAATATCCGTTTGGTACAGACTGGCTTGGAAGAGATATGTTTGCACGGACAGTCAGAGGACTTTCTATCAGTATCATCATAGGAGTATGTGCAGCTACGTTCAGCGCGGTCATGGCATTTATTCTTGGAGTTGTATCTGCAACAATGGGAAAAACAGCAGATACCATTGTGACATGGATCATAGACCTGGTCATGGGAATTCCGCATATGCTTCTTCTGATCCTTATCTGCGTTGCATGCGGAAGAGGACTTAAGGGAGTCATTCTTGGAGTTGCACTGACGCACTGGACATCTCTGGCGAGACTGATTAGAGGTGAAGTGCTGCAGCTCAAAGAACAGATTTACATAAAAACAGCCAGAAAACTGGGAAAAAGCAACTTGTATATCGCAATGAAACACATGGTTCCACATCTGCTTCCGCAGTTTATTGTCGGACTTGTCCTTCTTTTTCCGCATGCGATCCTTCATGAATCCAGTATCACTTTTCTTGGGTTCGGGCTGTCAAATGAACAGCCTGCGATCGGAATTATTTTGTCAGAAGCAATGAAATATCTGATCACAGGAAAGTGGTGGCTTGCATTATTTCCGGGAATTATGCTGGTGATCACCGTTGTATGTTTTTATACAACAGGTGAAAATCTCCGCAGGCTGCTGGATCCGGCAAGTGCACACGAATAGGAGAAGAGAATGGAAAGGGAAAAAATTCTGGAAATCAACAACATGAAAATATCTTTTACCCAGTACCAGAAAGGAATACAGCAGACAGAACTGCCTGTGATCAAAGATTTGAGTGTCACGATCCATGCAGGAGAAATGGTGGCAGTAGTCGGTTCTTCCGGTTCGGGCAAAAGTCTGCTGGCACATGGGATCATGGGGATTTTGCCATATAATGCTGAAATGGGTGGAGAAATACGATACTGCGGAGAGCCGCTGACAGAAAAAAACATCCGGAAACTGCGGGGGAAAGAAATCGTTCTGGTCCCGCAGAGTACTTCTTATCTGGATCCATTAATGAAGGTCGGACAGCAGATCTGCAAAGGAAAAAAGAACAAAGAAAAGAAGAAACATCTGGATTCTATTTTTGAACAATATTCTCTGGATAAAAAGGTTCAGGAACAGTATCCGTTTGAACTTTCCGGGGGAATGACCAGGAGAATCATGATCTCTACAGCACTGATCGAGAATCCAAAGCTGGTCATCGCGGATGAACCGACACCCGGGCTGGATCCGAAACTCGCAAAACGTGCAATGGAACATTTTCGCCAGCTTGCGGATATGGGAGCTGCTGTTCTTGTCATTACACATGATCTGGAACTTGCCCTGGAAACGGCAGACAGAGTACAGGTATTTTATGCCGGTTATACGATCGAAGACGCGGCAGTGGATGATTTTAATGAGGAAGAAACTCTTCGACATCCATATACCAGAGCACTCTGGCGTGCGATGCCGAAGCACGGTTTCCAATATATTAACGGGGTACAGCCTTATGTAAAAGATAACCTGCAGGGATGCCCGTTTGCACCACGATGCGACAGGAAATCACAGGAATGTCAGGGCGAGATTCCATGGAAAGCTTCCGGCAGTGGATATGTGAGGTGCATATTATGAGACTTGAAGCAAAAAATCTGTCTTTTAGTTATGATGTAAAAGGCAGACAGATACTGAGACAGTTCAGTTTAAGTGCAGACAGCAGTGAACGTGTAGGAATCATAGCTCCCAGTGGTTTTGGCAAAACAACTCTGTGTAAGATCCTGTCTGGATATGAAGCACCGCAAAGTGGCGAAGTGCTTCTTGATGGCAAACCACTCAGCGAATATGGCGCATACTGTCCGATACAGATGATCTGGCAGCACCCGGAGCAGGCGGTAAATCCAAGACTCCGCATGAAAAATGTAATCGAAGAAGGAGACAGGACAGCACCGGAACTGATCGAAAAGCTGGGAATAGAACCTGACTGGATGAATAGATTTCCGACAGAACTCTCAGGAGGAGAATTACAGCGCTTCTGCATTGCAAGAGCCCTGGGACAGAGAACCCGTTTCCTTCTGGCAGACGAGATCACAACCATGCTGGATCTCATCACCCAGAGCCAGATCTGGCATTTTCTCATCGAAGAAACAGAACGAAGAAATATCGGAATGCTCGTAGTCAGCCACAGCCCGGAACTGATCAAGAAAGTCTGCACAAGAGTAATTGAGTTAGATAAATAGAAGAAACACCAGTTTATAAAGATATAGTATGGAACATCAACACTATGCTTTATAAGCTGGTATTTTTTTAATCCAAACATCAAAGAACTTGTAGGTTTCCAGATGACCTGCCTGGAAAAAATGTACGACTACAATCAGACCCGCCCATCCCAGATGGAAAAACGAGCAGAGCTGATCAAAGAAATGTTCGCAGAAGCAGGAGAAGGCTGTTATATCGAGCCACCGTTTTATGCAAACTGGGGCGGACGGCATGTTCATCTTGGTAATCCCTGCCGTGTCCTTCGAGAACTCAACGACCATGACAGAGAGTATTACTACAGAGATCGTAAGATTGACTGGGTGGGATACATTGAAATAAAAAACAAAAACCACAGAATAGCTGTCAAAAACTGTTCTGTGGTTCATTTTTTAATTTTTTATTTCTTTTTACAAAACTGTTCTGCAATCTGTTTGATCAACTTCAATTGCTCGGAGTTCAG
>NZ_FR886765.1:0-23901 GCF_000436615.1 Blautia sp. CAG:237 | reverse complement strand
TCGGAGTTCAGATTCTGAAGGATTTTGATTAATTCATTTATTTCTTTCGGGTAACTCATATGCTGGTTAAAAAAATCTCCAGGAGTGATTTTGAGATAATCACAAATATAGAAAAAGACCTGCATAGATGGATAAGCTTTCTGATTTTCAATTCGATTTATGTAACTGGGATTCTGACCAAGATCAAGGCTCATTTCTCTGGCAGAGATTTCTTCATCCGTTCTTAACTGCGCAAGCCGTGTGCTGAAACTTTCCTTCGTATTCATATCACAAATTCTCCTTTTTGTGACATTTTATATCACTAACTTACTGGAAACAGGATATATAAAACCTGAAATATAAAAAGCAAGATATATAATACTTAATTTTGGAAAAATATGGAATAAAACCAGAGACAAAATTATCTTTGGAAGAGAAATATTGGAGATACTGGTAAGATTAAAGAGCGTTTCGTTCTTGCGTAATGCCAGACTTAAATTAAGTGATATATTACACATAATGACTTAATTATAAAAAACTAAAACACTTGAGACTAAGGAACGGTGATGTTTTGTGAGTATGTATCAGAGCGAGCGTGAGGTGGCAGTGAAAAGGCTGCAGAAGGGGATTTTGGAGAAGAAAACAGAACTTGATAAATTATTGTGGGATGCACTTCTGGCAGGGCAGGGGGAGTTTTTTAATACTTCATCGGGGCTTCCGTTTTCTTATGTTGTGAAGAGAAAGCGAAACGGGGAATACAGTGGAGAACTGCTGGTGTCCCGTAAGGAAAGCAGCAAAACTCTGACTCGAAGTTCTGTGCTTCTGGCGTTTCACAAAGTGATCGATGCAACTCAGATTTGTGATATAGATGGAAAAGCAGAGCTGATCCTGCCGGAATATAAAGGACCGAAGGCGATAGGGCAGATTTTTGGTATTTCTTACATATATAGTATTTTCTGGAAGTTCGAGCTGATCAGAGTTCCGGCGAAAGTGCAGGAGAAGCTAATGAACATTAAATAAGTGTCAGCGGGTCTCTTTAGCTTGTCAGACAAACGCCCAGACAATGGCAGCCGATAAAACGTATGCGGCATTGTCTGGGCATTCTAAATGCTTATGTAATTATCTGATAAACAATAACCCTTATTTCAGGATTTCATCCTTCTTCTCAAGCAGTGCTTCACACGCTGCACATGCAGGGCAGTCGCAGTATTTTGCTCCGTTGGATTTGATCTCTTTGGCGTGGATCAGGATGTTTTTTGCACCTTCTTCACCGAAAACTTTGGCACCCATATCGGACTCTGCGAAAGCAATCAGACCGTCGATCGGCATGATGTCTTCTTCAAGTTCTGCTACGAATGTTTTGGCAGCAGCAGCTTCATTTTCGCTGCCGATAGCATCGAGATAATTCTGTGCAGTTTCTTTGACTTCGGCACATGCGGATGGTGCTGCGAGCAGGTCTTCTGTTAATTCACGGATTGTTTTGGACATGATAAAATCTCCCTTCCTATGTTGTATATTGATAACTCTATTATAGCGCGAAATCGACAAAAGGAAAAGCTGAAAAAGTTTAGATAACCTCTTCAGCTCTTTTTAAAGAAAAAAGCAGGCTTCCATAGGAATACTGCTTTACAGATTTAGTATATCAGAGAAAAAGAGAAAATAAATATGAAACGTGCATGTTTGTGTTTATATACAAACCAGAAAGCTGCGGAATGCAAAGTTGTTAATTTTTTCTCTTGACAAAAGCTTTTTTTGGAGATATACTTTGACAATCAAAATATTCTAAAATCAAAACAAATTAGGAATATGAGGAAACAACTATTATGAATAAAGAACAGACCATAACCGGAGTCATCCGGGGAACGGGAGCCTGTGTCCCTGAGAGAGTTCTGGATAACAATGAGATCGCAGGTTTTGTAGATACCAGTGATAAATGGATCCGGGAACGGACTGGTGTGGAGCGACGGCGCATTGTGGAAAAGGAAACGACAGTTTCCATGGCAGCGGAAGCAGGCCGCCAGGCACTTGAGGAAGCCGGAGTTTCACCGGAAGAAGTAGATATGATTCTGGTGGCAACGGGTTCAGCTGACCGGGTTTTTCCATGTACAGCCTGTCAGGTACAGGAAATACTTGGAGCGGTCAGAGCAGTCGGATTTGATCTCAATGCTGCGTGCAGCGGATTTCTTTTTGCTTATAATACTGCCCAGGCTTATATCTCATCCGGAATCTGCCGGACGATCCTGGTCATAGGAAGTGAGAGTCTTTCCAGACTGGTGGACTGGACGGATCGCGGAACCTGCATCCTGTTTGGAGATGGGGCCGGAGCGGTTCTTCTAAAGGCAGCAGAGGGCAAGAGCTACCGACCGGCGGCACACTCCGATGGAAAAGGCGGATCGGCACTTACCGGACCGGGAGCCGCAGGCAGAATCCGAAGTATTGACAGAGACTGCAAAGAAGCAAAAACAGAATACATTACCATGAATGGCAAGGATGTCTTTCAGTTTGCGGTCCGCAATGTTCCGCAGGTGATACAGGAAGTTTTGAAAGAAAATGAACTTTCTATAGAGGACATTGACTGGTTTGTTCTTCACCAGGCGAATGCGAGGATCGTGGATGCAGTTGCGAGGCGGCTTCGCCTGGATATCGGGAAGTTTCCAATGAACCTTCAGGATTATGGAAATACGTCATCCGCGAGCATTCCGATTTTGCTGAATGAACTGAACCGGAAGGGCGTCCTGAAAAAGGGACAGCGAATTATTCTGGCAGGATTCGGCGCCGGACTTTCGTGGGGAGCGAGTGTATTGGAATGGGAAATTGACAGCAATACGAAAGGATGAGGCAATTCGCAGATATCCAATATCGCAATATTAAATAGATACAGAAAAATAGAGATCATATAATTTTAAATTTATATAGAAAAAGGAGAAAACAAAAATGTTAGAAAAAATCATCGAACTTACAGCAGACACTTTAGGAGCAAACGCAGCAGAGATCACTGCAGAGACATCCTTCATGGATGATCTTCATGCAGATTCCCTTGATCTTTTTGAGCTGGCAATGGCACTTGAGGAAGAATTTTCTGTAGAGATTCCAAGTGAAGATCTTGAAAAGATCACAACCGTAGCAGACGCAATGAACTACCTGACAGAGCATCAGGCATAAGAGTCACAGGACAAGAGGATTTTATTATGAAAACAGAGATCACAGAATTATTAGGAATTGAATATCCGGTGATCCAGGGTGGCATGGCATGGGTTGCGGAATGTCATCTGGCAGCAGCTGTATCCAATGCAGGCGGTCTTGGACTGATTGCAGCAGGCGGTGCGCCGGCAGAATGGGTCAGAGAGCAGATCCGTGAGACAAAGAAACTGACAGACAAACCGTTTGGTGTCAATATCATGCTGATGAATCCGGAATCAGAAAAAGTTGCTAAGGTTATCGTGGAGGAAGGCGTCAAAGTCGTTACCACAGGAGCCGGAAGCCCTGAGAAATACATGGCAGACTGGAAAGCAGCCGGAGTCAAAGTTATCCCGGTCGTTGCATCCGTAGCACTTGCAAAACGTATGGAACGCTGCGGTGCAGATGCGGTCGTTGCCGAAGGCTGTGAGGCAGGCGGTCATATCGGAGAGCTTACCACAATGGTACTGGTTCCACAGGTCGTTGACGCAGTGAAGATTCCGGTGATCGCAGCAGGCGGTATCGCAGATGGCAGAGGAATGGCAGCAGCATTCATGCTTGGCGCAAAAGGAATCCAGATGGGAACCGTTTTTGCAGCATCCAAAGAATCTGTGATCCATGAAAATTATAAAAACAGCATCATCAAAGCAAAAGACATCGACAGTCGTGTAACAGGAAGAAGCACCGGACATCCGATCCGTGTTCTCCGTAACGACATGGTCCGCAGATATCTGGAACTGGAAAAAGCAGGCGCACCGTTTGAGGAACTGGAACAGCTTACTCTGGGAAGCCTCAGAAAAGCCGTTCAGGAAGGTGATGCAAAGAACGGAAGCCTGATGGCAGGTCAGATTGCAGGCATGATCAAAGAGGAACGTTCCTGTGAAGACATCATCAAAACAACTGTTGTCGATGCAGGCAAGCTGATGAACGGGGTAAATGCAGATGAGTAAGATCGCTTTTATTTATCCGGGACAGGGCGCACAGGCAGTTGGAATGGGAAAGGATTTTTATGAAAAAAGTCCTCTGTCCAAAGCCGTTTTTGATCAGGCATCTGAAGCGGTAGATCTTGACCTTAAGAAACTTTGTTTCGAAGAAAATGATCTTTTGGACAAAACAGAATATACACAGGTAGCGATGGTAACAGCCTGTCTTGCAATGACGAGAGCTGTCGAAGCAATGGGACTTCATGCGGATATGACAGCGGGCTTAAGCCTTGGTGAATACTGTGCGATCGCAGTGGCAGGCGGAATGTGCGACATGGATGCAGTACGCACTGTTCGCTCCAGAGGGATTTTTATGGAACATGCAGCACCGGAAGGAACCGGGGCAATGTCCGCAGTACTCGGACTTGATGCAGCAGTCATTGAGGATGTCTTAAATGGCAGAGAGGGCGTTTCCATTGCAAACTACAACTGCCCGGGACAGATTGTCATTACCGGTGAAGCGAAAGCAGTTGCCGAGGCGGGAACAGCTCTCAAAGAGGCAGGTGCAAGAAGGGTACTTCCGCTTAAAGTAAGTGGACCTTTCCATTCACCGATGATGAGACCGGCAGGAGAAGAACTGGCGAAGGTTTTTGCCGGAGTCAGTATGAATCCCCTGAAAGTTCCGTATGTGGCGAACATCAACGCAGAGGTAATTACAGACTGCGGAAAGATCGAAGAACTTCTGGTAGCGCAGGTCAGCGGATCTGTCCGCTGGCAGCAGAGTGTGGAGACCATGATCCGCGAAGGCGTGGATACCTTCGTAGAGATCGGACCGGGCAAAACACTGACAGGATTCCTTCGAAAGATCGATAAAAATGTAAAATCCTATCACATTGGAAGCTGGGAAGAAGCTGTTTTGGTGTGTGAGGAACTTAAATAAGGAGAAAATAAGTGGCAGAGCAGAATAAAAAGAAAGTTGCTGTTGTAACAGGTGCTTCCAGAGGAATCGGAAGAGCCATTGCCCTGGAACTTGCGTCGAGAGGTGCAACAGTTGTGATCAATTATAACGGTTCTCTGGAACGTGCAGAAGAAGTGCAGAAAGAAATTGAGGAAAAAGGCGGCGAAGCAGAGATCAGACAGTGGAATGTCGCTGATCATAAAGCCTGCGAAAGTGCTGTAAAAGATATCGTAAAGACACATGGAAGTATTGATATCCTGGTGAACAATGCAGGAATCACAAAGGATGGCCTTCTGATGGGAATGTCAGAAGCAGATTTTGACAGTGTGATCGATGTCAACCTCAAGGGAACTTTTAATATGATGCGTTTTGTTTCCAGACAGATGCTCCGCCAGCGCAGCGGACGTATCATCAGCATGGCATCTGTAGTTGGAATTGCCGGAAATGCAGGACAGGCAAACTACGCGGCATCCAAGGCAGGGATCATCGGCATGACAAAGAGTGCGGCGAGAGAACTTGCATCCCGTGGAATTACTGTAAATGCAGTGGCACCGGGATTTATTGAGACAGAAATGACAGCAGTATTATCCGAAGAAGTAAAAAAAGCATCTGCCGCACAGATTCCGCTCGGACATTTTGGCAAGCCGGAGGATATCGCAAAAACAGTCGCTTTTCTGGCATCTGACGATGCTGCATACATCACAGGACAGGTAATTCAGGTCGATGGAGGAATGGTCATATGAGTAAGAGAAGAGTCGTTGTCACCGGACTTGGTGCAGTTACCCCTATTGGAAATAATGTAAAGGATTTCTGGGCAGGGATCCGCGAGGGAAAAGTCGGCATCGGACCGATCACGAAGTTTGATACCACCGATTACAAAGTAAAGATTGCCGCAGAGGTGAAGGATTTTAACGCAAAAGACCATATGGATCCGAGATCTGCGAGACGTATGGATCCGTTCTGCCAGTATGCAGTGACGGCAGCAAAAGAAGCCCTGGAAGATTCCGGGATCGATATGGAAAAAGAAGATTCTTTCCGCGCAGGCGTGATCGTTGGCTCCGGTATCGGAAGTCTTCCGCAGGTAGAGAATAACTATGAAAAAATCCTCACCAAAGGACCTGGAAAAGTAAATCCTCTGATGGTACCGATGATGATCTCCAACATGGCAGCAGGAAATATCTCCATTCAGTTCGGACTCCGCGGCAAATGTACAGATGTTGTGACAGCCTGTGCTTCCGGAACTCATAGCATTGGTGATGCATTCCGCGCGATCCAGTACGGGGATGCCGAGATCATGCTGGCAGGTGGAACGGAAAGCTGTATCTGCCCGACAGGTGTTGCAGGTTTTACTGCCCTTACTGCCCTTACCAAAACAGAAGATGCCGCAAGAGCATCTATCCCGTTTGACAAAGACAGAAGTGGTTTTGTGCTTGGTGAAGGTGCCGGCATCGTGGTCCTTGAGGAACTGGAGCATGCGAAGGCAAGAAGCGCAAGGATTTACGCCGAGCTTGTCGGTTACGGTGCAACAGCTGATGCTTTCCATATCACTTCTCCGGCAGAGGACGGAGCAGGCGCAGCAAGAGCAATGGAACTGGCAATGGAAGAAGCCGGCGTACAGCCATCTGAGGTGGAATACATCAACGCACATGGAACAAGCACGCACCACAACGACCTGTTTGAGACAAGAGCGATCCACAAGGCATTTGGAGATGCGGCAAAAAATCTGGTTGTAAATTCAACCAAATCCATGATCGGACATCTGCTCGGTGCAGCTGGCGGTGTGGAATTTGTAACATGTGTAAAATCTCTGGAAGAGGGATTTATCCATCAGACCGTTGGAACCACAGAGCCGGATGAAGAGTGTGACCTGAATTATGCGATTGGTGCTCCGGTGGAAAAAGAGATCCGCTATGCAATGAGCAATTCTCTTGGTTTCGGCGGACACAATGCGACACTTCTTGTGAAGAAATACGAGGGTTGATAGATTATGGAGTTTGAAAATCTTCTTATATTAATAAAAACAGTATCAGATTCTGAACTGACAGATTTTGCTTACGAAGAAAACGGAACCAGCATTCATCTGAAGAAGAAAAAAGAAACGGTAGTGGTTGCAGGAAATCAGCCGGATGTGCCGATCGCGGGTCTTGCAGCAGCACAGGCAGCAGCCAGTCCGGCGACTGTAAATGCTGAAACTGTACAGGCAGCGTCCAGCGAGCCGGAGGGTATGATCGTAAAATCTCCTCTTGTGGGAACTTTTTATGCAGCACCGTCTGAGGATGCAGATCCGTTTGTTTCTGTTGGTGATCAGGTGAAAAAAGGCCAGACACTTGCCATCGTGGAAGCGATGAAACTGATGAACGAGATCGAAAGCGATTTCGACGGAAAAGTTGCAGAGATTTATGTGCAGAACGGACAGGCAGTGGAGTATGGACAGCCGTTGTTCCGGATTGTGTGAAGTAACTGGGGAGTATAGATCATGAATAAATTAGGTGTAAAAGAAATTGAACAGATTCTTCCTCACAGACATCCATTTCTTCTGGTGGATTATATCGAGGATTATGAACCGGGCAAATATGCCGTCGGTTATAAATGTGTGACATTCCGTGAGGACTTTTTCAGGGGACATTTCCCGCAGGAACCGGTCATGCCGGGTGTCCTGATGGTGGAAGCTCTTGCGCAGACAGGAGCTGTAGCAATCCTGAGCCTTGAAGAAAACAAAGGCAAGATCGCATATTTTGGCGGGATCAAAAACTGCAGATTCCGTGGAAAAGTTGTCCCGGGAGACAAGCTTCGACTGGAAACGACAATTATCAAATGCAAAGGACCGGTAGGTGTCGGTCATGCAGTTGCAAGTGTCGACGGCAAAGTGGTAGTTGATGCAGAACTGACTTTTATGATTGGATAGGTGACACACTATGATTAAAAAAGTGCTGATCGCGAATCGAGGGGAGATCGCGGTGCGGATCATCCGCGCATGCAGAGAAATGGGAATAGAGACAGTGGCTGTTTATTCAGAAGCGGACAGAGATGCGCTTCATACACAGCTTGCGGATGAGGCAGTCTGTATCGGACCGGCACCGTCATCCCAGAGCTACCTCAGCATGGAAAATATCATCAGTGCGACGATCGTTACAGGAGCCGATGCAATCCATCCGGGATTTGGTTTCCTTTCCGAAAACAGTCGTTTTGCAGAGCTTTGTGAGCAGTGTAATATTACTTTTATCGGACCGCCATCCAGTGTGATCGCAAGTCTTGGAAATAAACAGGCGGCAAAAAACACGATGGCAAATGCAGGTGTTCCGATCATTCCCGGCGGTAAAAATCCAATCTACACAGTAGAAGAGGGAATGAAAGAAGCAGAAACGATCGGGTATCCGGTCATCATCAAGGCTGCTCTCGGAGGCGGCGGCAAAGGAATGCGAGTTGCTGACACTCTGGCAGATTTTGAAGAAAGTTTCCGTACTGCACAGAAAGAAACGCAGATGGCTTTTGGCGATTCCACGATGTATGTGGAACATTTTGTGCGTCATCCAAGACATATCGAGTTTCAGATCATGGCAGATAAGTTTGGAAATGTGATCCATCTGGGAGAGCGTGACTGCTCCATCCAGCGAAATCATCAGAAGATGATCGAGGAGTCTCCGTGCGAGGTGATTTCCGATGATCTTCGTGCCAGAATGGGTGAGGCAGCAGTAAAAGCGGCAAAAGCAGCCGGGTATGAAAATGCCGGAACGATTGAATTCCTTCTTGATAAAGATGGCAGATTTTATTTCATGGAAATGAATACCCGAATCCAGGTGGAACATCCGGTCACAGAGTGGGTGACTGGCGTGGATCTTGTCAAAGAGCAGATCCGTATCGCTTCCGGACTTCCGCTTTCCTGCAAGCAGGAAGATATTCATCTTACCGGTCATGCGATCGAATGCAGGATCAATGCCGAAAACCCGTCCAAAGGTTTTCGACCGTCACCGGGAACGATCACAGACATGTATTTTCCGGGTGGAAAAGGAATCCGTATTGACTCTGCAGTGTACAGTGGATATACGATCCCGCCGTACTATGATTCCATGATCGCGAAGGTGATCGTGTGGGCAAAGAACCGTACCGAAGCGATCCGTAAGATGCAGAGTGCACTTGGTGAAGTGATCATTGAGGGGATCGACACCAACGTGGACTACCAGTATGAAATCCTGGATCACCCGGATTTTCAGTCCGGGAATACGGATGTAGAGTTTATCGAACGGATGGAAAGCAAAGCGAAGAAACTGGATGCGGAGAAGAGAGTGGGTTAAGATAACAGACAGGTGTCCGAAAATTCGGATTAACAGATATAACAGGAGTGAATGACCATGAAGTTGGACAACATGTTCAAAAAGACAAGAATTGTTTCCAGAATACAGAGCCATAATGCAGCCCGTGCTTCCAGACCAGAAGTGCCGGAAGGACTTCTTCGCAAATGCAACAAGTGCGGAGCGGCGATCATTGCAGAAGATGTAAAACAGGGAAATTATATCTGTCCGAAGTGTGGAGGATATTTTCGTATCCATGCATACCGAAGGATTCAGATGGTCATTGATGAGGGAACTTTTGAAGAGTGGGATCATGATCTGGCTGGTGGAAATCCTGTAAACTACAAAGGTTATCCGGAAAAAGTGCAGGCACTTCAAGAGAAAACAGGACTTAAGGAAGCGGTTGTCACAGGCAGGGGCAAAATAAACGGCAGAGAGGCCGTGATCGCAGTCTGCGACGGAAGATTTCTGATGGCGAGCATGGGCTGGGCTGTCGGTGAAAAAATCACCAGAGCAGTAGAGCGTGCAACGGAAGAAAAACTTCCGGTCATCATTTTTGCCTGTTCCGGCGGAGCCAGAATGCAGGAAGGCATTACATCTCTGATGCAGATGGCAAAGACATCGGCGGCACTGGAACGCCACAGTAAAGCAGGATTACTTTATGTGAGTGTTTTGACGGAACCTACGACTGGAGGTGTGACGGCAAGTTTTGCAATGCTGGGAGATATCATTCTGGCAGAACCGGGAGCACTGATCGGATTCGCAGGACCGCGTGTCATTGAGCAGACGATCCGCCAGAAACTGCCGAAGGGATTTCAGAGAGCAGAATTTCTTGTAGAGCACGGTTTTGTGGATGACATTGTAAGACGTGAGGATCTGAAAGAAACACTTGGAAAGATCCTGGAGATGCATGAGGGGCAGAGCGCAGACAGTACTTCGGAAAATGAAAAAGCTTCTTATATAAATAAGGATGAATTTTCACCGAAATCCGATGTTGCCCACGCAGGCATCAACCCGTACCTCACAGCCTGGGAACGTGTCCAGCTTTCACGAAAGACAGACCGTCCGTCCGGCAGTGATTATATAGAAGCACTTTTTACTGATTTCATGGAATTCCACGGAGACCGAAACTACGGAGATGACAGGGCAGTTATCGGCGGGATCGCAAAATTCCATGGAAGACCAGTCACTGTCATCGTGCAGGAAAAAGGAACCAACACAAAAGAAAATATCGCGCACAACTTTGGCATGCCGATGCCGGAAGGATACCGCAAAGCTCTTCGTCTGATGAAACAGGCAGAGAAATTTCACCGACCGGTCATCTGTTTCGTGGATACCCCGGGAGCATTTTGCGGGATCGAGGCAGAAGAACGGGGACAGGGCGAGGCAATTGCCCGTAATCTCCGGGAACTTGCCGGACTGAAGACGCCGGTTCTGTCTATCGTGACAGGCGAAGGCGGAAGCGGCGGTGCCCTTGCACTTGCGGCCGGAGATCAGGTATGGATGCTGGAAAACTCCGTGTATTCCATCCTTTCACCGGAAGGTTTTGCAAGCATCCTCTGGAAAGACAGCACCAAAGCCAAAGAAGCAGCAGCAGTTATGAAACTGACAGCATCTGACCTTTATCAGAAAGGCATCATCGAGCAGGTGATCCCGGAACCGGAGAATTTGACTCCTGAAAGTCTGTGGCAGGTGACAGAGCGTTTGGATGACAGAATCCGTGCTTTTCTTAAGCAGTATACAGTTCTGTCAGAAGAAGAACTCCTTGAAATGAGATATGCGCGTTTTCGCAAATTCTGATAAATTTCATAAAAAAAGAAACGTAGGACAGAATCCGCAATGTGTGACAAAATCGAACATATTGCGGATTTTGTCTATATAAAAAAAGACCGGATCTGGGATATAATGGATAATGAATTAAAAGATAACCAGGGTAAGGAGGAACTGTTTCATGAAAGAAGTGAAATCACCAAAGAAGCCATTGCTTTATTATTACGGAATCGTGCTTCTGGTCCTTGTCATTTTTAACGTGATCGTGACACCGATGATCACGAAGAGCATGGTCAGGGAAGTAGATTATGGAACTTTTATGTCAAAGATTGAAGACAAAAAGATTGAGGATGTCCAGATTGAGGACAATCAGATCCTTTTTACAGACAAGGATGACTCGAATATCGTTTACAAAACAGGTGTGATGGACGACCCGACTCTGACAGAGCGTCTTTACGATGCCGGAGCGAAGTTTTCCAAGGAGATCGATCAGCAGATATCACCGCTGGCAAGTTTTCTGCTCACAGGTATTCTTCCGCTGGTGATCTTTATCGCACTTGGCCAGTATATGGGCCGCAAAATGATGAACCAGGCGGGCGGCAAGAATTCTATGGCATTTGGAATGGGAAAAAGCAACGCCAAGGTTTATGTACCATCAACCGAAGGAATTCATTTCAGCGATGTTGCAGGTGAGGAAGAAGCAAAAGAAAATCTTCAGGAAATCGTTGATTATCTTCACAATCCGGAAAAATACACCAAAGTCGGTGCTTCCATGCCGAAAGGAGTCCTGCTCGTAGGCCCTCCAGGTACTGGTAAGACTATGCTGGCAAAAGCGGTAGCCGGAGAGGCTGATGTACCGTTCTTCTCCATGTCCGGTTCTGAATTTGTCGAGATGTTCGTCGGAATGGGCGCATCCAAAGTCCGTGATCTTTTCAGCCAGGCAAAAGAAAAGGCTCCTTGTATCGTATTTATCGACGAGATCGATGCCATCGGCAAGAAACGTGACGGTCAGATGGCAGGCGGCAATGATGAACGTGAGCAGACTCTGAACCAGCTTCTTACAGAGATGGATGGTTTTGGAGGAAACAATGGTGTTATCATTCTGGCAGCGACCAACCGTCCGGAATCTCTTGACCCGGCATTGACCCGTCCGGGACGTTTTGACCGCCGTGTACCTGTGGAACTTCCGGATCTTGAAGGCCGTGAAGCAATCCTTAAAGTACATGCAAAGAAAGTTCAGCTTTCTGATGATGTAGATTTCCATACGATCGCAAGAATGGCATCCGGAGCTTCCGGTGCGGAACTTGCCAATATTGTCAATGAAGCAGCTCTTCGTGCAGTCCGCGACAACCGCGAAGTTGTGACAGAAGCAGACCTTGAAGAGAGCATCGAAGTCGTTATCGCAGGATACCAGAAGAAAAATGCCGTACTTTCCGATCAGGAGAAGAGAGTTGTCGCATATCACGAGATCGGACATGCTCTTGTCGCAGCAATGCAGACACATTCCGCACCTGTCCAGAAGATCACGATCATTCCGAGAACTTCCGGTGCACTTGGTTATACCATGCAGGTAGAACAGGGGGATAAATACCTTCTGACAAAGAAAGAACTGGAAAACAAGATCGCGACTTTTACCGGTGGACGTGCCGCAGAGGAAGTTGTATTCGGCGAAGTGACCACAGGTGCTTCTAATGATATCGAGCAGGCGACCAAGATCGCACGTTCTATGATCACCCGTTATGGTATGAGCGATGATTTTGACATGGTGGCAATGGAAACGGTGACAAATCAGTACCTTGGTGGTGATGCATCTCTGGCATGCTCCGCAGATACGCAGAAAGAGATCGACCGTCAGGTAGTTGAACTCGTCAAGAGAGAACATGAAAAAGCGAAAAAGATCCTTCTGGACAACCGCCAGAAACTTGATGAACTTTCTAATTATCTCTATGAAAAAGAGACGATCACGGGAGATGAGTTTATGGCGATCCTGAACGGAAGTGAAACAAAGGAGGCGAACGATCATGAGAAGACAGTCTGACATTGGATGGACAGAGCTGATCTTGGGAATCGTTCTGATCATTCTTGGGATTTTTATCATTAAACAGCCGGTAGGCATTATTACCTGGATCGTAGTACTGTGTGGACTGATCGCAGTTTTCAGTGGAATCGCTGATATTGTTCTGTATGTTAAAATGGAACGTTTCACCGGTTTCGGACCGATCATTTCCCTTGTGACTGGAATTCTGGGTGTCATGGCAGGTTTTATGCTGATGGTACATCCGAGTGCAGGAACCTGGGCGATCGCAATGATCCTTCCGATCTGGATCATTGCACACTGTATTTCCAGACTTTCGCATCTGCAGTATATGAAGATGCATTTTGGAAGTACTTACTACACACTTTCCCTGATCCTGAATATTCTTGGGCTGATCGTCGGGATTATGCTGGTGTTCCGGCCGATGGTCACGATTCTTTCCATGGGAGTGCTGGTTGGCTCTTATCTGATCCTTGAGGGGATTGAGTGCGTAGTGACAGCATTCAGTGGAAAAAGATATTATCGTTGATCACAAAATCTTTACAACTACTTTAAAGTAAAATTAAAGTTCCACCTGTATAGTGTACTTATCGAAACGAACACAGAAAGGTGGAACTTTTTTATGAAGAAAAAATATGTAGCAGTAATGTTAGGATTAGTATTAAGTATGTCAACAGCAAGCGTTTACGCAGCAGGAAACTCCGCGGCGACAGCGGCAGAATCTACCGATAGTTCCTCGGACAGCAGCCGTCAGCTCAACATTAAAAGTCGGAAATCTTTCCCTTGACTGCACCACCTTTGAACTAAAATCCCCCACAGATGCGTGCAGACTGCCAAACAAGGAGTTTCAGGTCATGGAACTCCTTGCGGCAAACCCGAGTCAGGTGCTCTCAACAGACCGTAACGTGGAGATCAAAGCAGCACGAGGACAGGGCTATTATCTGGAGATACAGTCATGATACGGGATTTAAGAAAAAATTTATTCTAGTGGCAATGCTTTCGACCATGCTGGTGCTCACCGCCATCATGGGCGTTGTCAATTTCAGCAATTACAGAGAAATGCTGGACCGTGCAGATGAAATGACAGCACTTCTCGAACAGAACGACGGGAAATTCCCGGAGGAGCCGTCACGGCATGAGCAGGACGACACAGAGACTCCACCGGCGAAACCAGAGAATGATAAAAAAGACAAGAGTCGTTTTTCTGTGGAGACGCCATTTGAGACTCGCTATTTTACTGTGACTGTGGATGAGAACGGAGAAGTCACAGACTGTGATCTGGACAGGATCGCAGCGGTTGATGAGGAGACTGCCGAGGAATACACACAGACAGCTCAGCAAAAAAACAAAACCACAGGATTCCAGGGAATCTACCGCTACAGAGTGACGGAGACAGAAGACGGAGCAAAATACGTCTTTCTGCTGGTAGTGATCTTTTCCAGGATGGTATTCCGACCGGTAGAAGAGAGTATCCAGAAACAGAAACGCTTTATCACAGACGCGAGCCACGAGCTCAAGACACCACTGACGATCATCGATGCAAACACAGAGGTCATGGAAATGGAAAGCGGAGAATCCCAGTATCACGGCAGAGAACAAAAATGGCAGAGGATTAACGATTACCGTTATCTTATAAAAAAGGATCAGAGACGAAAAAATACCCGATGGACAAACTGCCCGCCGGGTATTTTTTCATTTTATTAAAAGAAAGTTTGGATTACAGTATATCATCTCTGCGGATATATCCAGGATGTCCTTCCTCAGCAATGATCTCATTGCCATGGATAACCCTGGCCCATTTATCCATAACCTGATTCTCAATGTGTGCATTCTCACCAACTACAGTATGAGCAAGTACAACACTGTTCTTAACGACAGCACCAGGTTTGATCTGGCAGCCACGTCCGATTACGGAGTTCTCTACGGTTCCTTCGATGATGCAGCCGTTGGAGATAACGGAATTCTTAACATCTGCTCCCTCAAGATACTGAGTCGGGCAGGAATCGTTGGTTCTGGTGTAGATTGGCCATTCCGGATTGAACAGTCCCTCAGCAGTCTTGATATCGATCAAAGAGAGGTTTGCATTGTAATAACTGTTAAAGTCAGTGATAGATGCAAAGTATCCTCTGTGTGCAATACCACGGATATCCAGATCTCCAAGAGAAGCTGCTACGATCTGCGGCAGAGTGTACATGGAAGAGATCTTTTTGGCTTTTTTGATGAGGTCAATGAAAAGCTCTTTGTTCATGATATAGGTATCCATGAAGATATTGCGTTTCTGAGCACTTCCGCGGTTCTTTTCGATGGATTCGACACCTTTCTGCTTGTTCAGGTTCAGGATATCGCAGTTCAGAAAAGATTCTCTTGCGTTATCAACGGAATGATACAGAAGAGAAATGTCCGCACCGGAATCAATATGTGCCTGAAGAAGTTCACTGTAGTTTGCAGCGTATACCATGTAAGCAGGAGCGATGATCACATAGGGTTCATGCATACGCTCGATGAATTCAAGGTTTTCAGCGAAAGCTGCGATATCTGTATTGTATACATCGTTCTCTGAGCTGTTCTGGGAGAACATAAGCTGGAGTTTACCACGCTTGGAGTTGATGTTGTAATGACGGCCGGTTCCGAGGTGCTCTACCAGAGAACGCGGTTTGTTCTTTACATATACCTGAATGCGGTCGATGCCGCTGTTGCTCATATTTGAAATAGGAAAGTCGATGACACGATATCTTCCAAGGAAGGAGAAAGCACCGATCGGACGATACTGCTGAAGTCCTCCTACATTAACATGGGATCCGGAAGATGTGACAATTCCAAATGCTCTTGCCATATTATTCTACCCCCTTTACACGTTTGGACACGAGTTCGATATTTTCACTGTCTGCGCTGCCGACAACAGCATCCTGACCGATCTTGACATTATCGGCAACAAGAGCACGCCGTACAACTGCGCCTGCAGCTACTTCTACGCCTGGCATCAGTACACTGTCGATGATCTTGGCACCTTCGCCGACCTTACATCCGGTGAACAGTACAGAATGATTTACTTCACCCTCTACAACACAGCCCTGGGTAATGAAGGCCTTATTTACTTTGGCGTTTGGTCCTATGTACTGAGGAAGAGCGGATGTGTCTTCTGTGTAGATCTTCCATGCCGGATCGTTCAGATTCAGTTCGTTGCGGGAATCGATAAGATCCATGTTTGCTTCCCAGAGAGAATCGATGGTTCCTACGTCCTTCCAGTAGCCTTTGAATTTGTAAGCTGCAAGTGTCTTCTTATCATTCAGGAGACATGGAATAACGTCCTTACCAAAGTCATGGTGAGAATCAGGATTCTTCATATCTGCAAGAAGGATCTTGCGAAGCAGTTTCCAGTTAAAGATATAGATACCCATAGATGCAAGATTGCTCTTCGGGTGTTCAGGTTTTTCTTCGAATTCAACGATACGTCCGTCACCGTCTGTGTTCATGATACCGAAACGGCTTGCTTCCTTCATCGGTACTTCGATAACAGCGATGGTAGCGTCTGCATTCATTTCCTTGTGGTAATCCAGCATCTTGTCATAATCCATCTTGTAGATATGGTCGCCGGAGAGAACCAGAAGATATTCTGGTGAGTATTTGTCAATAAAGTCGATATTCTGAGAAATAGCGTCAGCAGTACCTCTGTATACGTCCAGATCAGCATCGGCTTTTTCACGAGGCGGGAGAACGAAAACTCCGCTTTCTCTTGCATCAAGACCCCAACGACCGCCTGCTGCTACATAACTGTTCAGAAGGACAGATTCATACTGGGTAAGAACACCCACGATGTCGACACCGCTGTTAGCGCAGTTGCTTAACGGGAAATCAACGATGCGGTATTTACCGCCATATGAAACTGCCGGTTTGGCAACTTTGTTGGTAAGTTCATGGAGACGACTGCCACGGCCGCCAGCCAGGATCATCGCTAACATGTTGTTTTGTTTCATAGTGAACCCTCACTTTCCTTTAATAATGCTTGTATATCTCCTATTATACAATTTTTACAAAAACATTTCTACATTTTTGAGCAAAAAAGTCTATTTTATTGAAGAAAAAAATTGCGTGTTGTAAAGAATGCATTAAAAAAAATGAAAAAAAAGGAAAAATAAGTAAAAAACAAACAAAAATCATGTAAAATGCACTAAAATACTACAAAATACTACAAAATACGAATAAAAATTGTCGGAAACATCCATAAAACCACACCCGAAAGAGCGGAAAAACGGCAAACATTTTGCAATGACTGGACGGAAAAGAAGATATACGTTATAATAGCAACGTCAGGAAAAAGAAATAATATATGATTAGAATAAGAGGTATTCTGGTGAAAAGACGAGAAGATTTTAAACGCTTTGTTGTTTTCTGTCTGGCAAGCCTTGTGGTGATCGCCCAGACAGCTGTTTTTGCGTATATCTGGTACGATTTTTACCGTGGTCTGATCTTTGAACCTTTCTGGAGAAAAGGTAACTGGGTGCTGATCGCGATCTATGCCCTGATCAATGTCCTGTTTTCCAGATTATATGGAGGACTCAAGGTCGGTTACCTGAAGCGTATCGATGTATTTTATTCGATGACGATCGCGACGATCTGTACGAATGTTATCACATATTTCCAGATAACCCTGATTAACCGCTGGTTCCTTGATCCGTGGCCGATGGTGGAGATGACGCTGGTACAGTTTGTGATCATTCTGATCTGGATCTGGATGTCAAGATATATTTATTCCAGACTTTACCGTGCGCGTAAACTGCTGGTGATCTACGGGGACAGAGATCCGGGGGACCTGATCCACAAGATGAATTCCCGTAAGGATAAATATGACATCAGCGGCAAGGTTCACATTGATGCAGGAGAGAAAGAAATTTATCGATTGATGAAGGAATATGACGGAGTTATCATCTGGGATCTTCCTTCACAGATCAGGAACCGTTATCTGAAACACTGTTTTGCACATTCTATCCGTTGTTATCTGAGTCCGAAGATCTCGGATGTCATTCTGATGGGAAGTGAACGTATCCATCTTTTTGACACACCACTTCTGGTTGCTAAGAACATGGGACTTTCTGTGGAACAGCGTGCAGCCAAGAGACTTCTGGATATCGTAGTATCTGCGATTGGAATTGTTGTGGCATCTCCGATCATGCTGATCGCGGCATTGTGTGTCAAATTATACGACGGTGGTCCTGTATTTTATTTCCAGGAGAGACTTACTATTGGTGGCAAGCCGTTCAAGATCTGCAAATTCCGCAGTATGTGTGTGGATTCTGAGGAACATGGTGCGCGACTTGCATCCAAACATGATTCCAGGATCACACCGGTCGGTAAGGTCCTTCGTAATCTTCATCTGGACGAGCTTCCGCAGTTATTCAACGTCTTTAAGGGAGACATGTCCCTGGTAGGTCCGAGACCGGAACGTAAGACAATTATGCGTGAATATCGTAAGGAACTTCCGGAATTTTATTATCGTCTGAAAGTTAAAGCAGGACTTACCGGCTATGCACAGGTTTATGGCAAATATAATACGACACCATATGATAAACTCAAACTTGATCTCTTCTATATTGAGAACTATTCGTTTTTCCTCGATCTGAAACTTCTGTTGATGACAGTTAAGATCTTTTTCCAGAAGGAAGTTTCTGAGGGTGTAGATGATAATCAGGTAAATGCACTGAAAGATTCCGTAGAGGAAATTACAGGGGAGGATCTTCACCATGGCAGAACAGAAAACAGAGAATCAAAATGATCTCAGGAAACTTCAGCTTGTAGAGCTGGACATTCTGAAAGAATTCCTGAGAATATGCAAGAAACATCATCTGCGCTATTATGCACTCGGAGGAACACTGCTGGGTGCGGTCAGACATGAAGGCTTTATCCCGTGGGATGATGATATTGATGTGGGAATGCCGAGACCGGATTTCAGACGCTTCGAGAAGATCGCAGAGAAAGAACTTCCGGAATACCTTCATTACTGCAGCTTTAAGAAAACAGAAGGTTATCATCATTATGTACCGAGGATCACAGACAGCCGTGTCAAGGTGATCGATGAATCCGCAGCTGTTGATGCGGAAAAAGAAGCATGGATCGATATTTTTCCTCTGGATGGAATGCCGGGCAACAAATATCTTCGTAAATTTCATTGCTTCCGGCTTCTGATCGCAAGAGCGAGGGTAAATTATTCCCTGTTTTCGACAAACGTCGATCTCAAGCGCAAGAGACCGCTGCATGAACAGATCCTGATCAATGCAGGCAAGATCCTTCCGGTAGAGAAGATTTTCCGTACAGACAGAGAACTGAAGCGTCTGGATCGTATGATGCAGAAATATTCCTATGACAGTTCACCATATCTGGTAAATTTTATGGGGATCCACAAGCTCAAGGAAATGTTCCACAGGAAGCACTACGGTAAAGGTGCAGATTATCCGTTTGAGGATATTTCGCTGAGAGGACCGAAGGATTATGATTTTGTTCTCCGCCAGATGTACGGAGAGTACTGGAATCCGCCGTCCGCTCAGGAGATGAACCATCATAATACCAGAATTAAGGAGTGATCGTATGGGAACAGATTCAGAGATGACATATTCTGTTCTGATGGCGGTATATGGAAAAGAAAATCCGGAGTTTTTGCGGCAGAGCATTGAGAGCATGCTGAATCAGACTTTGCCTTTTTCAGATTTTGTACTTGTCTGTGACGGACCTTTGTCCCATGAACTGAATGAGGTAATCACATGGGCGCAGAAACAGATGGGAGAAAAGCTTCAGCTTATTCGCCTCAAGGAGAATAAAGGGCTGGGGAATGCCTTACATGTAGGCGTTCCAAGATGCCGCTGTTCTGTGATCGCCAGAATGGACAGTGACGACATCAGCAGACCAGATCGATGCGAGAGACAGTTCCGCATCATAGAACGTGATGGATATGATCTGGTGAGTGGTACTTTGCAGGAATTTTCCCGGAAACCGGGCGATATGGATCGCCTGAGAGTGCTGCCGAGGACTTCAGAGGAAATCCTGCAGTATGCCAAGAAGAGAAATCCTTTTAATCATCCATGTATGATGTTCCGCAGGGAGGCTGTTCTTCATGCGGGAAATTATCAGGACTTCCCGGGATTTGAGGATTATTATCTGTGGGTGCGTATGTTGCGTAAAGGGTGCAAGGGATATAATGTTCAGGAAGTGATTCTTGATATGCGTACCGGAAATGGAATGTATGACCGCAGAGGCGGCAGAGAGTATCTTCACTGGGTACTGCGTTTCCAGAGATATCTTTACTGTAAGAAATTTATTACCCGTAAGGAATATATTAAGAACTGTCTGGTCCGTACAACAGTCGGAATGATTCCGGGCGGAGCCAGGGAAAAGTTTTATCATCTTTTCTTAAGAAATGTCAAATAAGTTTATGTATAAAAAATGTGCTGATCACATCTGATGACCAGCACATTTTTTAGTTCTTCTCCATGAAGTCTACATATTCTTCAAGAACCGGCTTCGGCTCACCGATTCGTTTGATCTGTCCATCATGCATCCACATAACGGTATCACACAGTTCCTGAAGAGTCTCAATACTGTGGGATACGATGATAACAGTACGCTCCTTATTGGAGATCAGGCTTTTCATTTTGTTGTAACTCTTTTTCTTGAATTTCTGGTCACCGACACTTAAGACCTCATCGATCAGCATAATGTCTGTTTCCAGAATAGCGGTGATAGAGAATGCCAGCTTGGAGTACATACCACTTGAGTAGGTCCTTACAGGCATATCAATAAATTCACCAAGTTCAGCAAACTCAACAATTTCAGCTTCCTTTGCACGAACTTCCTCCTCGGAGAAACCAAGGAGCATACCGGAAAGAATGATATTCTCTCTTCCGGTCATTTCACGCTGGAAACCAACACCAATGGACAGAAGGGAAATGGAATGTCCCTTCAGATCGATCGTTCCGCTGTCCGGAGAAAAGATGCCGGCCAGAGCGTTCAATGTGGTGGACTTACCACATCCGTTCTTGCCAATGATTCCAAGGATCTCACCTTCACGAACATAGAAGGAGATTCCCTTTACAGCTACAAAACGGTCAGCCTTCTGACGGTGGAACTGTAACAGGTTCTTTTTGATAGAAGTTTTCTTGAGATTCTGGTAGCTGATGACCAGATCAGTAACTTCAATAGCATGTTTCTCTTCCATATTATATCACCTTTACATAACTGTTTTCATTTTTGTAGATCTTACGTACACCTAAGATACTGATGATAACTCCGACAACAAACCACATAAGAAGAAGTTTCCTGTGAGGTGTTTTGCCGTAGATCAGGCAGTCACGGGAGGCAGTCAACAAAAACGCAATAGGGTTTCCCTTTCCGATATAATCGTTGTAAGGTGCCGGGAGCCTGTCCATGATATTCCAGAATACACCGGTCAGATAAAACAGGAAACGCAGCACAATGTTCAGCACATTGGAAAGATCCTCTACAAATACTCCGTAATGAAGGAGAAAACAGGAAAATCCAAATACAATAACAATCAGAGTCATCAGAATAGGAATGAAATACAGAACATTCCAGGTTACAGGAACTCTGAATACAAGCATCATGGCGAGAATAATAAGAAGGGAAATACACATCTTAAATCCGTTAACGCCCATCTTGACAAAAAGAAGGATGAATTTCGGTATATATACTTTGGATACGATCGGCTTATTGGCCTTGATTACCTTGACACTCTGCAAAAGAGATTTATTAAAAAAGTCCCACAGAGTGATACCAATAAAGACGAAAATTGCAAAGTACTGCTGATTGGACTTGAAAACATATCCGAACATGAATACATAGATCAGCATAAAACAAAGAGGATCCAGTACCCACCACAGCCAGTTCAGATAGGAATTGGCTATTTCGGATTTTAACTGAGCCTTGGAAGAATAGATTGCGTACTTCCAGTACTTCTTCAAGTCATCCTTGAATCGATTAAACATAAAATCCGCTCCTATATTTATTTTTGATAAAATTATAGACCCCCAGAAAACTGAGGGCATTCGACTTTTTTATCATACACTACAGAGGGAACGTTGACAAGAGAAAACTTATTTTTATAAGAAATACTTCTATAAAAAAAAGCAAAACACTTGACTTCATGTATAAGGTGTGATAAACTAGACGGGCGACATGGAAGTTAGGTCTTTTTTTTATGCAAAAAATAAAAGAAAGACTCACGCAAATGAAAACACTGGAGGTGGAAGTTGTGCGCGTTAAGATTACATTGGCATGTACGGAGTGCAAGCAGCGTAACTACAATATGACCAAGGAGAAAAAGAATCATCCTGAGCGTCTTGAAACAAAGAAATATTGTAAGTTCTGCCGTACCCATACTCTGCACAAGGAAACAAAGTAATCACAAAGAATTAAGGTGACTGTTCACTTCGTGAGCAGTAACGAATTGTGAGGTTAGACTATGCAAGAGAAAGAAAAATCTGCTGGCACTGGTCAGAAGAAAAAATGGTTTCAGGGACTTCAATCGGAATTCAAAAAGATTGTCTGGGTTGACAGACCTACACTGGTTAAACAGACCATTGCGGTTGTTGCCATTACAGTAGTACTTGCTGTGATCATCAGTATTATGGATTCTGCAATCCTGGAAGGTGTAAATCTTTTAATGAAATAAGGATAACGGTGATTGTATGTCAGAAGCAAAATGGTATGTTGTTCATACTTATTCAGGGTATGAAAACAAAGTAAAAGCCAACATTGAAAAAACAATCGAAAACAGACACCTGGAAGACCAGATTCTGGAAGTTCGCGTTCCGCTGCAGGATGTAGTAGAGATGCGAAACGGTGCTGCAAAGCAGGTCCAGAAAAAAATGTTTCCGGGCTATGTGCTTCTCAACATGGTCATGAATGATGATACCTGGTATGTTGTTCGTAACACCAGAGGCGTTACCGGATTCGTAGGACCGGGATCCAAACCGGTTCCTCTTACAGAAGAAGAAATGCTTCCGTTAGGAATCAAGAAAGAAGACATTCAGGTAGATTTTGCAGAGGGTGACATGGTTGTCGTAACAGGCGGAGCCTGGAAGGACACCGCAGGCGTTATTTCTGCGCTCAGCACTCAGAAGCAGACGGTTACTATCAATGTTGAATTGTTTGGCCGCGAAACGCCGGTAGAAATAAGTTTCGCAGATATTAAGAAAGCGTAAACACATTCAAGTGGGAGGGAACAACCCCCGCCAATACCACATAGGAGGTGCCGAAAAATGGCAAAAAAAGTAACAGGCTATATTAAATTACAGATTCCTGCTGGTAAAGCAACTCCAGCACCACCGGTTGGTCCGGCTCTTGGACAGCACGGTGTAAACATTGTACAGTTCACAAAAGAGTTTAATGCAAGAACAGCAGATCAGGGAGATCTTATCATTCCTGTAGTTATCACTGTTTATGCAGACAGAAGTTTCAGCTTCATAACCAAAACTCCGCCGGCAGCAGTTCTTCTTAAGAAGGCAGCTAACATCAAATCCGGTTCCGGCGTACCGAACAAAACAAAAGTTGCAAAAGTAACAAAAGCTCAGGTTCAGGAAATCGCCGAACTGAAGATGAAAGACCTGAATGCAGCATCCCTTGAAGCAGCTATGAGCATGATCGCTGGTACTGCAAGAAGTATGGGAATCGAAGTAGTTGATTAATTTTAATATTAAATAGTAAGTGGGAGGGCGTTCCCCGCAAATACCACAGGAGGTTATAGAAATGAAACGAGGAAAGAAA
>NZ_FR886764.1:48774-54408 GCF_000436615.1 Blautia sp. CAG:237 | reverse complement strand
ATATTTGGCCTGGCGAGGGCACTGCAGATCATGGGTGGCGGCTTCTACAACTGCCAGAGTGTCACCCGTCATGCCAAACAGAAAGGAACCTGGCACAGCACACCAAAGAAAGGTGCGCTGATCATCTTCCGGAATGGCTCACACATTGGATCCGTAAACTCGTATGACACAACCTACGTCTACACCAATGAAGGCAATACATCCAGCGCACCAGGTGTTGTGGCAAACGGCGGAGCGTGCCGCAATAAGAAATATAAACTCACAGATTCTGCGATTGATGGCTACGTATGGATCGATTACGGTACAACAGAAGACCAGAAATCCACAGAGACTGCAGTGCAGCTTAGCAAAGTTCCGAAATGGGTGGGCATGGTCAATACCGCCGAGCTCAACGTCCGTTCCTGGCCAGGTAAAGAGAATCCAACCATCAAAAAATACCCGTATCTTGCACAGCATAATCTTATTGATGTGTGCGATACAATCAAGGCTGCTGATGGCAGTACTTGGTATTATGTCCGTATTGTAAATAAGTACTACGGATTTGTGGCAGCTCGTTACATTACCAGGGTATAAAAAAATCCCGGCAGGTACCCTCTGCCGGGAGCATATTGTATCATCATTTTCGTGTGAACTTTCGTGAGAACCAGTGTGCAGTTTCTATGTTTTATTGTACATTATCTTGTAACGCGGAACATAATAAAAGTATTGATTTTACAGGGCTTTCGGAGAATTTCTTGTATTTACTGGTGTTTGCGGATTTTCAAAGAATCCGGTTCGAGTCCGGCCAGCGGCACTTACAGAAGCTCTCTGAATGGTTCAGGGAGCTTTTTTCTGCCCTTAAATAACTTCCAGTCGAAAAACGCTTTATGAAAAGTTTATAAAAATTCATACAATGAACATTGAATAACCATGAAAAAAATGGTATGGTACATGACATAAATGATTTCGAAAGAATACGGGAATGCTGAATATACCGAATGATTTCGAAGAGATGGAGGACAGAGGATAAATGAAATTTGGTAACAAGAAACCAGAAAAGATACCAATGTATGTCTATTACATCATTGCCGGTATCATTATCATTCTTCTGAACATGCTCGTAGTTCCGGCAGTGCAGGAACGAAGCGTGCAGAAGACAGATTATTCTACTTTCATACAGAGCGTGGAGAAGGGTGAAGTCACCAAGGCCACAGTAGAAGAAAATTATATTTATTATGAGATCGGCTCCGAGGATTCAGACGATGCCGTTCTCTGCAAGACCGTCAAAATGGACGACCCGGATCTTGTAAACCGTCTGCTGGACGCAGATGTGACCATGGACGAAGTACTTCCTGAGAGTCCGTCTATCTTTATGACACTTCTTTTGAGCTATGTAGTGCCGATCGTGATCTTTATCTTTATCGGACGCTGGCTCAGCAAGAAGATGATGGCATCCATGGGCGGCGGTCCTGGAGGAACGATGTCCTTTGGAAAGAGCAATGCCAAAGTCTACGTCAAATCATCCACAGGGATCAAGTTTTCTGATGTGGCAGGAGAGGACGAGGCGAAGGAGCTTCTGACAGAGATCGTTGACTATCTCCACAATCCGCACAAATATACAGAGATCGGAGCTTCCATGCCAAAAGGTGCCCTCCTTGTAGGCCCTCCAGGAACAGGTAAGACCCTTCTTGCCAAGGCTGTTGCAGGTGAGGCAGAAGTACCATTTTTCTCTATCTCCGGTTCTGAGTTTGTAGAGATGTTTGTTGGTATGGGTGCGGCCAAGGTCCGTGACCTTTTTAAACAGGCGAATGAGAAAGCTCCTTGTATTGTCTTCATCGATGAGATCGATACCATTGGTAAGAAGCGTGACGGTGCCGGATTCACAGGCGGTAACGATGAGCGTGAGCAGACACTGAACCAGCTTCTGACAGAGATGGATGGTTTTGACGGCTCCAAGGGTGTTGTGATCCTTGCCGCAACAAACCGCCCGGATTCCTTGGACCCGGCACTTCTCCGTCCGGGACGTTTTGACCGGAGGATCCCTGTAGAACTTCCAGATATCCAGGGACGTGAGGAGATCCTCAAAGTCCATGCGAAGAAGATCAAGATCGCAGATACCGTCAGATTTGACGAGATCGCCAAGGCAGCAGCAGGTGCTTCCGGTGCAGAACTTGCCAATATCGTCAATGAGGCAGCTCTCCGTGCTGTCCGTGACGGACGTAAGTTCGCAACACAGGCAGACTTCGAGGAGAGTATCGAGGTTGTTATCGCCGGTTATCAGAAGAAGAACCGTGTGCTTTCCAACAAGGAGAAACTGATCGTATCCTACCATGAGATCGGGCATGCGCTGGTCGCTGCGAAGCAGACAGAGTCCGCACCGGTTCACAAGATCACGATCATCCCGCGTACTTCCGGTGCGCTTGGATACACCATGCAGGTCGATGAGCAGGAACACTACCTCATGACCAAAGAAGAACTGGAAAACAAGATCGCTACATTCACCGGTGGACGTGCGGCGGAGGAGCTGATCTTCCACTCCATCACAACCGGAGCATCCAACGATATCGAGCAGGCGACCAAGATCGCAAGAGCGATGATCTCACGCTATGGTATGAGTGATGATTTTGATATGGTTGCGATGGAAACAGTCAGCAACCAGTATCTTGGCGGCGATTCCAGCCTTGCATGCTCTTTTGAGACACAGACACTTCTGGACAAGAAGGTTGTAGACCTTGTCCGCACCCAGCATGAGAAGGCACTCAAGATCCTTCAGGATAATATCGGCAAGCTTCATGAGCTGGCGAAGTATCTCTATGAACATGAGACGATCACAGGCGAAGAATTCATGAAGATCCTTGAGGCTCCGTCGGAGATCCCGGGTGTAAGCCTTACAAAAGAATAAAAGACACCGCTATTTTGAGCGTGCGGCAGAAGAACAGAAGACAGTTCCGGCGAAATTCGTTGAGAACTGTCTTTTTTTATGCTATACTACGAAGAAGAATGAATACTGCCCGGTCGGAATGGGCAGCCAGACAGAAATAAGGGAGGTGCAGTCGGTGTCGGGAATGGATTGCAGAACAGCAGAGAGTATGGTCACACGTTTTATCGATCACAGTCTGTCTGTGAATGAACTGGAGGAATTTCTGGATCATATAGAGACCTGTCCCTCCTGCTATGATGAACTGGAGACTTATTTTATCGTACATGAGGCAATGCAGCAGCTTGATGAGAAGGAGGACGGGACAGTCCTTGACTTTAAGAAACTTCTGGAGCAGGAGATCCGGAGATCCAGACGCTCTATCCGGCAGAAGAGGGGGCTTCGTTTTACGCTGGGGCTTATCTGCATGGCAGCCGCTGTGGCCTTGTGCGTGTTTGTGATCTTTGCTATATTAGGGAAATAAAGAGCATCGAGTGTGAGCCAAAATGTAACAGGAGGACAGAAACTTGAGTGAAAAAATATTATTGATAGATGGACACAGTATACTGAACCGCGCTTTTTATGGGCTTCCGGATCTGACCAATTCAGAGGGGAAACATACAGGCGCGGTTTATGGATTTTTGAATATCCTTTTCCGCATTCTTGAGGAGGAAAAACCAGATTATCTGACTGTTGCGTTTGACCTTCATGAGCCGACGTTCCGCCATAAGATGTACGAGGCATACAAAGGCACGAGAAAGCCGATGCCGTCAGAACTGCGTGAGCAGGTACCTCTGATCCGGGAAGTACTCACGTCCATGGGAGTCAAGACCGTATCCATGGCAGGATATGAGGCAGATGACCTTCTTGGCACACTGGCGTTCCGAAGTGAGAAACAGGGGATGGATGTCACAATCCTTTCCGGAGACCGTGACCTTCTCCAGCTTGCGACAGACAAGATTATGATCCGTCTGCCAAAGACATCCCGGGGCAAGACAACGATCGAGAATTTCCATGCAGAGCAGGTTCTGGAGAAATATCAGGTAACACCGCCGCAGATCATTGAGCTCAAGGCCCTGATGGGAGACTCCGCCGACAATATCCCGGGGATCCCGGGTGTCGGAGAGAAAACAGCGACCAAACTGATCGTACAGTATGGCTCCATTGAGAATGCACACGAGCATCTCGAGGAAGTGAAGCCAAACAAGGCGAAGGAATCTCTCAGGGAGCACTACGATCTGGCAGTCTTAAGCAAGACTCTGGCAACGATCAACACGGACAGCCCGCTGGAATTTGCATACGAGGAGGCAAGGCTTCAGGATCTTTATACGCCAGAAGCTTACGAACTTTGCAAACGTCTGGAATTCAAGAACCTTTTGAGCCGTTTTGATGCGGCAAGTGTGTCACAGCAGACGATGACAGATGACTTTTTTACCTGCGAAGACCTTTCTGGGGCAGAGGCACTTTTCCAGAAGGCAGCAGCGAAGCCTTATGTCGGCGTAGAACTTCTCTGTGACAGGGAAGACGTTTACGGAGTCGGGATCGCACTGGAGGAAGAGGAAGTTTATCATATTCCGGCGCAGGGGCTTATGACAGGCGACTATCTCTGCGGTAAATTAAAAGAACTCGCCGACACGACGGTTCTCTGCTGCATGGATGTCAAGAGCGTTCTGAAACATGTGAAACTTACAGAAACTTCCCATGTGTTTGATACAGGAATCGGTGTATATCTTCTGAATCCGCTGAAATCTTCCTACACTTTCGACGACGTGGCAAAGGAATATCTCGATGGGAAACTCCTTCCGACCCGTGAGGACCTTCTTGGCAAGGACAGCATCCAAAAAGCCTGGGAAAAATCCTCCGAAGGACTGGGGACCTACGCCTGCTATGTGGCATATACAGCTTTGGCGTCCAGAGGACCGATCGAAAAAGCCCTCCACGAGACGGAAATGTGGAAAGTCTACACAGAGATCGAGCTTCCGCTGGTATTTACCCTGAATTCCATGGAAGAGTGGGGGATCCGTGTCAAGGGCGAAGAATTAAAGAGCTACGGAGAAAAATTAAGCGTCCGCATCCAGGAACTGGAAAAAATGATCTGGGAGCAGGCAGGAGAAGAATTCAACATCAACTCTCCGAAACAGCTCGGTGTGATCCTGTTCGAAAAAATGGGGATTCCGGGCGGCAAGAAGACAAAAACAGGTTATTCTACAGCCGCAGATATCCTTGAGAAACTTGCACCGGAACATGAAATCATCAAAAATATCCTGGAATACCGCCAGCTTGCGAAACTCAAATCCACTTATGCAGACGGACTGAGTGCCGTGATCGAACCGGATGGAAGGATCCATTCCACCTTTAACCAGACGATCACAGCGACGGGACGTATCAGCAGTACGGAACCGAACCTTCAAAACATTCCGGTCAGAATGGAACTCGGACGGCTGATCCGCAAAGTTTTTGTGCCGGAAGATGGTTTTGTATTTCTGGATGCAGACTACTCGCAGATCGAACTTCGAGTACTCGCGCATATGTCCGGGGACGAGAAGCTGATCCAGGCATACAGAGAGGCACAGGATATCCACCGCCTGACAGCATCTCAGGTATTCCACGTTCCGTTTGACGAAGTGACACCACTGCAGCGAAGAAACGCCAAGGCGGTCAACTTTGGTATCGTATATGGGATCAGCTCCTTCGGACTCAGTCAGGACTTAAGCATCACCCGCAAAGAGGCGGCTGCC
>NZ_FR886764.1:39034-48749 GCF_000436615.1 Blautia sp. CAG:237 | reverse complement strand
CGGCTGCCTATATCGAGAAATATTTTGAGACTTATCCAAAGATCAAGGGATTTCTGGATGAACTCGTTGCGACGGGCAAAGAAAAAGGCTATGTGTCCACCATGCTCGGACGCCGCCGTCCGGTACCGGAACTGAAATCCAGTAATTTCATGCAGAGGTCTTTTGGCGAACGAGTGGCGATGAACTCTCCGATCCAGGGAAGTGCGGCAGATATCATCAAGATTGCGATGAACCGCGTCTATGAGAGGATGAAACAGGAAGGACTGGAGTCAAGGCTTGTCCTTCAGGTACACGATGAGCTTCTGATCGAGACAAAGAAAGAAGAGATCGAAACCGTTTCAAAGATTCTGGAAGAAGAAATGAAGGGTGCTGCACATCTCTCCGTGGAGCTTGAGATCGACATGCACGAAGGCAAAAACTGGTATGAGGCAAAATAAAATGAAGATCATAGGAATCACTGGCGGGGTCGGTGCCGGCAAGAGCACCGTCCTTGACCATCTCGAAAAACAATACAATGCCTGTGTGCTCCAGGCGGACAAGATCGGTCATCTTGTCATGGAGCCGGGCGGCATCTGCTATGGGCAGGTGATTGCATTATTTGGAAAACAAATCATAAAAAATGATAAAACCATTGACCGGAAGATGGTTTCTGATGTAGTATTTGCCCATGAAGAAATGCGGCAGAAACTGGATGATATCATCCATCCGGCTGTAAAAAGCTATATTCTGGATAAGATCGAAGAACAAAAAAAGGCAGGCTGTACGCTCATGATAGTGGAGGCTGCACTTCTTCTGGAAGATCATTATGATGCATTTTGTGACGAAGTATGGTATATTCATACAGACCAGGAAATCCGGATCGAACGTCTGATGAGCAGCCGCGGCTACACAAGAGAGAAAGCCGAAAACATCATCGCACGTCAGGCAACGGAAGGATTTTTCCGGGAACATGCGGATTATATCATACAGAATAATGGAGATCTGGACGAAACATGGCGTCAGATCGAAGAAGGGATCAGGGCATTATGAGATTTTGCAGTATTGCAAGCGGCAGCAGCGGAAATTGTATTTACATAGGATCTGAGCAGACACATATGCTGGTGGATATCGGGATCAGCGGGAAGAAGATGGAGGCAGGGCTTAACAGCATTGACCTTACCGGACGCGACCTGGACGGGATCCTGATCACCCATGAGCATTCTGATCACATCAAGGGACTTGGAGTGATCGCGCGCAGATACGGACTTCCGGTCTATGCGACGGAAGGGACAATAGATGCAATGCTGGAGAGCGGATCCCTGGGAAAACTTCCTGAGGGGATCTTTCATGAGATTCGAGAGGATGAAGCTTTTCATGTCAAAGATCTGACCATCAATCCGTTTGGCATCCCCCACGATGCGGCACAGCCTGTTGGCTACCGCGTGGAATGTGGAGACAGCTCCGTAGGGATCGCGACGGATCTTGGTAAATATGATGAGTATATTGTCGAAAATCTTCAGAATCTGGATGCCCTTCTTCTGGAAGCAAACCATGATATCCGGATGCTTCAGGTAGGCAGATACCCTTATTACCTGAAACAGAGGATCCTGGGTGACAGAGGGCATCTGTCCAACGAAAATGCAGGCAGGCTTCTGTGCCGTCTCCTCCATGACAACATGAAGGCAATTTTTCTTGGACATTTGAGCAGGGAAAATAATTACGAAGAACTTGCTTACGAGACTGTATGTTCAGAGGTAACACTGGGAGACAACCCTTACAAATCAAAAGATTTCAGAATTCAGGTAGCGCACAGAGATTTTGCTTCTGAGGCAGTTACCGTATAAGAGAAAGGGAGAAAGTCATGAAAAAAACAATCATTACAGTAGTAGGAAATGACACCGTAGGAATCATTGCAAAGGTATGTACCTATCTTGCAGACAACAACGTAAACATTCTGGATATTTCCCAGACTATCGTACAGGGGTATTTTAACATGATGATGATTGCAGACACCAGCGGTTCAGAGAAGGATGCTGCAACTATTTCAAAGGAACTTTCTGAAATCGGCGACAAGATCGGTGTAGTGATCCGCTGCCAGCATGAAGATATTTTCAATGTAATGCACAGAATCTAAAACCTTGATAAACCTTATACAAAGGAGCACCGACATGATAAATATTTTTGAAGTAAACGAAACAAACAAAATGATCGAGCAGGAAAACCTGGATGTGCGTACCATCACCATGGGAATCAGCCTTCTGGACTGCATCGACAGTGATCTTGACACTATGAACCAGAAAATCTACGACAAGATCACCACAAAGGCAAAAGACCTCGTAGCTACCGGTGATAAGATCGCAACAGAGTTTGGAATCCCGGTTGTAAACAAACGAGTTTCCGTGACACCGATCGCTCTCGTAGGCGGCGTGGCATGTCACTCCACCGAGGATTTCGTATCCGTTGCCAAAACTCTTGACAGAGCTGCCAAGACCATCGGAGTCAACTTCATCGGCGGATATTCTGCACTTGTAAGCAAGGGAATGACACCGGCAGAGGAACTTCTGATCCGTTCTATCCCGCAGGCACTTGCTGTGACAGAACGCGTGTGCAGTTCTGTAAATGTTGGTTCCACCAAGACCGGTATCAACATGGATGCGGTCAAATTAATGGGCGAGATCGTTCTGGAGACAGCAAAAGCTTCCAGAGATCAGGATTCCCTTGGCTGCGCGAAACTGGTCGTATTCTGCAATGCGCCGGATGATAACCCGTTCATGGCAGGAGCTTTCCATGGCGTAACAGAGGCAGACTGCATCATCAACGTTGGTGTCAGCGGCCCTGGCGTTGTCAAGACAGCTCTGGAATCCGTTCGTGGAGCAGACTTCCAGACACTCTGTGAGATGATCAAGAGAACCGCTTTCAAGGTAACACGTGTAGGCCAGCTTGTTGCACAGGAAGCATCCAAACGTCTTGGTGTGCCGTTCGGCATCGTTGACCTTTCCCTGGCTCCGACACCGGCGATCGGCGACAGTGTTGCTGAGATCCTTGAGGAGATCGGTCTTGAGAGAGTAGGAGCACCGGGAACCACAGCAGCTCTTGCACTTTTGAACGACCAGGTCAAGAAGGGCGGCGTTATGGCAGCTCAGGCAGTCGGCGGATTAAGCGGTGCGTTCATTCCGGTCAGCGAGGATCAGGGAATGATCGATTCTGTAAATCTTGGTGCACTGACACTTGAGAAACTCGAAGCTATGACCTGTGTCTGCTCTGTAGGTCTTGATATGATCGCAATCCCAGGAGATACCAAGGCATCTACCATCGCCGGAATCATTGCAGATGAATCTGCGATCGGTATGATCAACCAGAAGACAACAGCAGTCAGAGTGATCCCGGTGATCGGCAAGGGCGTAGGCGAGACCGTAGAGTTTGGCGGACTCCTTGGTTATGCACCGATCATGCCGGTAAACCAGTTCTCCTGTGAGGCATTTGTAGAGAGAGGCGGACGTATCCCGGCTCCGATCCACAGCTTCAAGAACTAAGGCAGGATTAATTGCGATACCTTTGACAGTGAAAAAATCTCGAAGAAGTCAAAAAATGATTGACAGGGAGAATTTCGTGTGGTAAAGTATAAAACAACAAAACCGATGAGGAAGAAGAGTAAATGATCCGGCAACATTCCAGAGAGCAGGTACTGGTGGAAGCCTGTATGAAGCGGATGATCGAATGGCCTTCCGAGGGCAGTCCGAAATTTGAATCCAGAGAGTAGGCACTGACGGGAACCGAACCCGTTATCAATCAGGAGTGTATGTTTGTACATGAGAAAGTGGACGATACGTCAATTTGAGTGGTACCGCGATAATAAGAAATTATTACCGTCTCAAGCATAGCTTGGGACGGTTCTTTTTTTCTCATGGCACATTAAAATGAATGTAGAAAGAGAGAGGAAAAAACAATGAAAAAAAGAATGTTAGTAATCGCAGCAGCAGTAGCAACCAGCATGATGATGGCTTCACCGGTAATGGCGGATGATTTCAAGGTAGGTATCTGCAACTATGTAGATGACGCTTCCCTGAACCAGATCGTAGACAACATCCAGTCCCGCCTTGAGGAGATCGGCGAAGAGAAGGGTGTCACTTTTGATGTATCTTATGATAACTGTAATGCAGATGCCAGCGTTATGGAGCAGATCATCTCTGATTTCCAGGCTGACAATGTAGACCTGATGGTAGGTGTCGCAACACCGGTTGCCATGCGTATGCAGTCCGCAACGGAAGGAACCGATACACCGGTTGTTTTCTCCGCAGTATCTGACCCGGTTGGATCCGGTCTTGTAGAATCTCTGGATGCTCCTGGAGCAAACATTACAGGAACCAGTGATTATCTGGATACGTCTTCCATCATGAAGCTGATCCAGGCACAGAACCCGGATGTAAAGAAGATCGGTCTTCTCTATGATGTAGGACAGGATTCCTCCACAACAGCGATCCAGGAAGCAAAGGATTATCTGGATGAAGAGGGAATCGAATACGTAGAGCGTACCGGAACCACAACAGACGAAGTTCAGCTTGCAGCAGAAGCACTGATCGCAGACGGTGTGGATGCAGTCTTTACACCAACCGACAACACTATCATGACAGCAGAGCTTTCCATCTATGAGAAATTTATTGAAGCGGGGATCCCGCACTACACAGGAGCTGATTCCTTCGCACTGAACGGTGCATTTGTAGGATACGGTGTTGACTATGCAAACCTCGGACAGAAAACAGCAGACATGATCGCTGATATCCTGGTAGATGGTGCAAAACCGGAAGAAACAGCAGTTGAAACATTTGACAACGGTACTGCAACAGTAAATACAGAAACATGTGAAGCTCTCGGACTTGACCTTGAGACCATCAAAAAAGATTTCGAACCTCTCTGCACACAGGTAAACGAGATTACCACAGCAGAAAGCTTCGACGATGTAGAAGCGAAATAAAGTTACTGTGAATGGAAGGAACAGTAACAAATAAAACCTAACTGGAGGAATTCATCGTGACGATTGCAACAATGCTCTCCCTCGGAGAGACTGCCCTGAAGCTCGGACTGATCTGTTCACTGACCGTCCTTGCTCTGTTTCTTAGCTATTCTATGCTGAATGTCTGCGATCTTTCCACTGACGGCTGCTTTACTTTTGGAGCAGCCGTAGGTGCTGTCGTGGCAGTCAGCGGTCATCCGTTCCTGTCTATTCTGGCGGCCATGCTCGCCGGTGTGGGTTCCGGATTTGTGACTGCGATCCTGCAGACGAAGCTTGGCGTTGACAGCCTGCTCGCAGGAATCATCGTAAATACAGCGCTTTATTCTGTGAACATTGCGGTGATGGGAGGTTCTTCCCTCATCAATATGAACAGGACTACGACCGTATTTACCATGATGAAAGATGCGCTTGCAGGTACACCATTGAAGGGAAGAGAGGATATCCTCATTGCTGCGATCGCGGTGATCCTTGTCATCGTATTTCTGGTATTTTTCCTGAAGACAAGACTTGGTCTTGCGATCCGTGCAACCGGAAATAACTCTGATATGGTCAAATCTTCCTCGATCAACCCGGTATTTACAACGATCATCGGACTGTGTGTAGCCAACTCCTTTACCGCACTTTCCGGATGCCTTCTGTCCCAGTCACAGAAATCTGTAGATATCAACATCGGACAGGGAATGGTCACGATCGCACTGGCATCCCTGCTGATCGGAGGCACGATCCTCGGCCGCGGCGGAATCTTTGTAAGAGCCGTAGGAATGGTCCTTGGTTCCTTTATTTTCCGTCTGGTCTATACGATCGCGCTTCGTTTCAACATGCCGGCGTTCATGCTGAAACTCGTATCATCTGTCATCGTTGTCCTTGCGATCTCCGGCCCATATCTTAAGAAACAGTGGCCGCAGATCCGCCGCAGACTAACACACAAAAAAGGAGGCAGATGATCATGTTAAAAATCAGCCATATCTCAAAAACATTTAATCCGGGAACCGTCAATGAGAAAAAAGCGATCACAGATCTTTCACTTGAATTAAAAAAAGGTGATTTTGCAACGATCATCGGTTCCAACGGAGCGGGAAAATCCACTCTTTTTAATGCAATCTGTGGTGACTTTATGACAGATACAGGTGCGATCGAGCTGGACGGCAGAGATATTACTTTCATGCCGCAGCATACACGCGCAAGAGAGATCGGACGTCTTTATCAGGACCCGATGCGTGGAACAGCCCCGGGCATGACAATCGAGGAAAACCTTGCTCTTGCAGCAGGCAAGGGCGGCTGGCTTTCCCATACGACTCGCCAGGAAAAAGAGAGATTCCGAGAGGAATTAAAGAAACTCGACATTGGTCTGGAAGAGCGTATGAGTCATCCGGTAGGACTTCTTTCCGGTGGCCAGAGACAGGCACTTACCCTTCTGATGGCGACGATGAACCCGCCGAAATTACTTCTTCTGGACGAGCATACCGCGGCACTTGACCCGGGAACCGCTGAGAAAGTCCTAAACCTGACAAGACGTATTGTAGAGAAACATCAGCTTACCTGCCTGATGATCACACACAATATGCAGTCAGCGATCGACCTTGGTAACAGGATCCTGATGATGGACTCCGGAAATATCGTGCTTGATATCGGAGGAGAAGAAAAGAAAAATATGACCGTAGATGGTCTGCTTGAGAAATTCAAGACAGGAGCCGGTAAGGCTCTTGATAATGACCGTATCCTTCTGTCAGACTAAAAAATGAGAACCATCACTGATAAAGGAAATCTGCATGCTTGCAGGATTCCAAAGTCAGTGGTGGTCTTTTTTTATGCCTATATTTACAAGATGATAATCTGCTTCTGATATTCATGGATGAATTTTTTGCCGCTTTTCTGGCAGAGTAGTTTTTCATAGAGATTTGAAGCGAAGGTTGTTTCTGCAAGCAGTTTCAATCCAGTCTCATCGAGGAGACTGTCTGCGTCTGCGAGTTTGGTGAGAAGCGGGATCGAGCTGCTGTGTTTGATTTCTTTCAGCAGTGTACTGCTTTCTTTGCGGAAACCGAGGACACGGGCGTAGGGAACAGCCAACGGTACATTCCGGATCTCAAGGATGATATGGAGCAGGGCACGCTGGATCCTGGTCTGGGTAAGTTCCTTCGTCTTGAGGAGAGAAGCAGTCTGAAGGAAACCGCTGATCTCATTTGAGCGGTTCACGATCCTCTCGGCGAGATCTCCGGAGACATCCAGATAATTGCAAAAACTGTCCGCCTTTCCCTTTAATATACAATAAGAAAGAAGTGGGTCAAAGGCATCTTCTGTCAGGTATTCATTCTTCCGCAGGGAAGAGGCAAGGAGAGTGCAGACCTCATCTGGAACCTGCGCGGTGATCCGGGAGATTGTTTCCTGCGTGAGATCGGATTTCAGAAGTTCGCGGATCGCAGAGGCAGACGTGAAGGGAATGTTATCGGCAGTAGTATCTGCAGAAACAGATGCAAAAGGAGCATCTGTGGAAACAGCGGCCGGAATCGTTTCGTGATATCCCATGCCCTGACGTTTCAGGGTGACTGGTTTTATATTGCTTTCAAGCCGCAGAAGTGCCTTGCAATATTCAATTCCAAGAATATTGTTCGGAGAATTCAGGATCTGCGCAATCTGATTCAGGAGCGGAGTCAGCACACCGTCAAAATCATCTCCTGTAAAGTTGCGGGGATTTCTGAAATATTCCATCAGTGCCTGGCTTCTGGCAGCAGGAAAGGACAGTCCTTTTCCCAGAAATTCTTTCAGTAATCGCCGGTATTCTTCTGGTTCCTTTACAAGAATTTCCGCAAGCTCCTGCAAGGCAGAAACGTCACCGTATTCGCTTCCGAAACAAAGTTCATCCACAACATGTAGCCCATCCAGCATGGAAACTCCGCCCATGGCAAAAGCTTCCGCGCTGGCAGTGCTCACCGACACCGGCATTTCAAGCACGAGATCCGCACCACATCGAAGTGCCATCTCAGCCCGCACATGTTTCGAAAGGAGCGCCGGCGTGCCCCTTTGCACATAATCGCCACTCATGGCAACGATCACATAATCTGCCCCCAGTTCTTTTTTGCAGTAATCTATCTGATATTTATGTCCCCTGTGAAACGGATTATACTCCGCAATGATCCCGGTTACTTTCATAATAAAATCCTTTCTGCCCACGGCAAAAGTTATCTGGTTTTTCCTATTGTAGCATACGTAAAAAGACGCGGCAAGCTGATATCATGAAGTGTATTGTAGGCAATGTCACCAAATGATATAATTTGTTTATACAGATAAATCGCAGAAAGGAGACAGACATGAAAAAAAGAATTCTGAAAAAGGCCCGCATACAGTTGCAGATCTGTATTCCTCTTTTATGCATTGGAATTCTCGCAGCAGGTGTGTTGATCGTCAAAAACTTATCCTGGGCAGAAATATCGATGGCCGCCGTTGGTATTTTGATCGGTATATACGGATTGTATGGAATTCTGGATGCCGGAAATTTCTGCATTGCGTATGATGATGAAGAAATCATGGTCAGAGATTTTCGGAGAAAAACAAAAAAATTTTATTATCAGGATCTGGAAGGGTTCTGTTTTCAGAACAATTTTGAGGAGGTCATCCTCTACTTTAAAAACGGCAGGATCGTGCTTGATGATGCGACCGAGGGAAAAGAACGTTTCGTCAAGGTTGCAGAGAGAAAATATACAAAATATCATTGTGGACAAAGAATGCCGGAACTTTGGGAAAGATCCAGGCATACAGTCATTCTTGTCGTGCTTGCCGTTTGGGGTATGTGCATGGCATGTATGGGGATCGCCAGTATACTTCCGCCGAGAGAAGAAACAGAATTTTATGGACAGATTCATGTGGAGCCACTCGAGCAATACGCTGAAGACATAAATTTTTATATGGATGGAAAAGAAATCTATATAGCTGCTTATGAAGATGTTCTGTTGAACAAAGAATTATTTCAGGAAGAACTTCTGGCAGGCAAAAAGTTCAAACTGGAAACAGAGCTGGCAGGAGAAAAAAAGGAGATGTATTATACGGTGCGATATCTGGAAGATGAAGATGGAAATGTGTTTATTTCTTATTATTCCAGCGGAAAAACAAATCTGTTTTATATCTCAGGGCTGGCGGCAGTGATTCTTGCGATGACAGTCTTTATGTGGAGAATAGATGTAAACAAGAAAAAATATGCGAGGATCTACAGATTTTTCTTTAAGGACTGAAAAAGTTCGTGATTTTTCCCCAAATTGCACTTCAAAAAATACCTTTACTTGGAAGAATCTCCCTGTCAACCACTTGAAAAGAGCCAGAACTGGGGGTATAATGAAACTAGCTGTGAGGTCATATTCAGGATTCTCACATGGTCATAAGACCGAAATAACGAAAGGAGCCATTTAATCATGGGATTTGTTGATTTACTCAAAGAAAGAGCCAAAAAAAGCATCAAAACTATCGTACTGCCAGAAACAGAGGACATGAGGACTCTCGAGGCAACTGATAAGATTCTGAAAGAGGGAGTTGCCAAGATCATCCTCATCGGAAACGAAGAAGAAATCAATAAGAAAGCTGCTGAAGGCGGATTCGATATCTCCGGAGCAACAATCGTTGACCCAGAGACATCTGACAAAACTCAGGCTTACATTGACAAATTTGTAGAACTGAGAGCTAAGAAAGGTATGACACCTGAAAAAGCAAAAGAGATCCTTCATACTCAGTACCCATACT
>NZ_FR886764.1:8936-39008 GCF_000436615.1 Blautia sp. CAG:237 | reverse complement strand
TACCCATACTATGGTGTAATGATGGTAAAAATGGGCGATGCAGACGGTATGGTATCCGGTGCATGCCACTCTACAGCAGACACACTTCGTCCATGCCTGCAGATCCTCAAAACAAAACCAGGAACCAAACTGGTATCCGCATTCTTCCTGATCGTAGTTCCGGACTGCGAATACGGCGCAAACGGAGCATTTGTATTTGCTGACTCTGGTCTGAACCAGAACCCGACTCCGGAAGAACTTTCTGCAATCGCAGCATCTTCTGCAGAATCATTCCAGCTTCTTGTTGAGGAAGAACCGATCGTTGCTATGCTTTCACACTCCACAAAGGGAAGTGCAAAACATCCAGACGTAGACAAGATGGTAGAAGCTACAAGAATCGCAAAAGAAGAACATCCGGAACTCAAACTGGACGGAGAATTCCAGCTTGACGCAGCGATCGTACCAAGCGTTGGTGCATCCAAAGCTCCGGGAAGCGAAGTTGCAGGTAAGGCAAACGTTCTTGTATTCCCTGACCTTGATGCAGGAAACATCGGATACAAACTTGCTCAGCGTCTTGGCAAAGCAGAAGCATACGGACCTGTTACACAGGGTATCGCAAAACCAGTCAACGACCTGTCCAGAGGATGCTCTGCAGATGATATCGTTGGTGTTGTTGCTATCACAGCTGTACAGTGCCAGGCAGAAGACAAATAATTTTGCACAAACAATAAATAATATTACATATTGAAATATATGGAACAGGAGATATTAAGATGAATGTATTGGTAATCAACTGCGGAAGTTCCTCTCTGAAATATCAGCTCATCAACTCTGATACAGAGGATGTTCTGGCAAAGGGTCTTTGCGAAAGAATCGGAATCGACGGAAGACTGGTTTATCAGAAAGCCGGATCTGACAAAGAAATCACAGAGTGTGCAATGCCTACACACAAAGAAGCGATCCAGTTCGTACTGGATGCACTGACTAACGACAAGACAGGTGCGATCAAGAGCCTTAAAGAAGTAGATGCGATCGGACATCGTATCGTCCACGGTGGCGAGAAATTCGCTTCCTCAGCAGTGATCACAGACGAGATGATCGCAACAGTAGAAGAGTGCAACGATCTTGCACCACTTCACAACCCGGCAAACCTGATCGGTATCCGTGTCTGCGCAGAACTTATGCCAGGCGTACCGCAGGTTGGTGTATTTGATACAGCTTTCCATCAGACAATGCCTGCAAAAGCATATCTGTACGGACTTCCGATCGAATACTACAAGAAATACAAAGTAAGAAGATATGGTTTCCACGGAACCTCCCACAGCTTCGTATCCAAACGTGCTGTAGAATTCCTCGGCCTTGACAAAGACAACTCCAAAGTTATCGTCTGCCACCTTGGAAACGGATCTTCCATCAGTGCTGTTCAGAACGGCAAATGCGTAGATACTACAATGGGACTTACACCACTTGAAGGCGTTGTTATGGGAACACGTTCCGGTAACATCGACCCGGCAATCGTTGAGTTCATCGCAAAGAAAGAGAACCTTGACCTTGCAGGTGTTATGAACGTTCTCAACAAGAAATCTGGTCTTCAGGGTATGTCAGGAGTCGGCAGTGACATGCGTGACATCAGAGCAGCGATCGAAGCAGGAAACGAAGACGCTAAGAATGCATACGATGTACTCTGCTATGGTATCGCTAAATTCGTTGGCGGCTATGTAGCAGCTATGAACGGTGTAGATGCGATCGTATTTACAGCTGGTATCGGCGAGAACGTAGGAGCACTTCGTAAAGATGTATGTAACTACCTTGGATACCTCGGAGTTGAGATCGATGACACTGCAAACAACACATTTGGAGAAGAAATCGTTATTTCCACACCAAACTCCAAAGTCAAAGTTGCAGTTATTCCTACCAACGAAGAACTTGCAATCTGCAGAGATACAGTAGCACTGGTTAAGTAATGCCAGGGTTCATGACTCAAATATAAGAAATAAGAGAGGGAATTTACCGTATCGGCAGATTCCTTCTCTTTATCTATGCTAAATACAGTATACCCTGTCAGATTTTCTGGCAGAAAAATACAAAATAATTTAAAAATCAGATTGACAAACCAAGGTCATCTATGTATAATTGATAAGGTGTGAGTAGGAGATAATTATGCAGATTCATTTATCAGAGATTATTGATAGTGAAGGAAAGGTCATTCAGATCACTCCTGAGCTTGAACTAGATACAATTTCATTTCAGTTGGGAGAATATCCGATCCTGGATAAGACTCCGGTGAAACTTACCATTGCCAATACCGGCAATAAGGTACTGGAATTAACCGGTAACGGAAGTGTCACGGTCGGTATTCCGTGTGACCGCTGTCTTGAACAGGTTTCCGTTGAGATTTCATACAGCATTGAGCGCAAACTGGATATGAAACAATCTGATGAAGACAGAGTAGAAGATCTGGATGAGAATGACTATCTCACGGGAATAGACCTGGATGTGGACCGGTTGGTCTATCTTGAGGTACTGATGAACTGGCCTTTGAAGGTTCTCTGCAGGGAGAACTGCAAAGGAATCTGTAGCCAGTGCGGGAAGAATCTGAACCAGGGACCCTGCGGATGTGCAGAGGAACCGAAGGATCCACGTATGGCCGCCATCAGTGATATATTTAGTAAATTTAAGGAGGTGTAACCTATGTCCATATGTCCAAAGAACAAATCATCCAAAGCTAGACGTGACAAAAGACGTGCTAACTGGAAAATGAGTGCTCCGAACCTGGTAAAATGCAGCAAATGCGGCGCCCTGATGATGCCTCACAGAGTTTGTAAAGAGTGCGGAAGCTACAACAAGAAAGAAATCGTGAAAGTAGAAGACTAATCACAACAATAAGAAGCAGGATCCTTGCGGGTTCTGCTTTTTTTTGTTGTCTGAAAAGGAATAAAAAGGTATAATTTTATTTATCACGGGAAATGGAGGAGAATCATGAAAAAGAGCAGCCTTTTTGAAAACCTTGTTATGAACTTTTCTATAGATACAGAGGAACTCTCCAAAACAGAGGAGAAGAAGCTGAAATCTGTTCCAACAAGACTGGAGATTCTGGCAGAGGGATTTGCATCCAGATGGGATCTTGACCAGGTGAACCAGAAGCTGGAAGAAAGTGGATGTGAGAAACTCTATGCGAGAAGTTTTTATGAAGCGTGTCTGATCTATGCATTTGAACGACAGATGGGATATGAAGAATGGAAAGAACTTTTTACCGAGGGAAGGAAGATTTTTGAGGAATCGGACGGAGCACAGAAGCGTTTTTTCAGGGGTGGAAAGATTACATTAAAAGAACTTGAGGAATATATGGAGGCAGAGTCTGTCTCTGAAGAACTGGAGACAATGCTTCTGACGAGATCACTGGAAGAAAAAATCATACAGAGCGATTCAGCGGAAGAATTCTGGTCTTTTGTGCAGGAAAATATAGAGAAATTTTCTTCTGTAAGAGAGCGTGCAAGATATTATTTCTGTAAATATCTTTATTTTTACATACAGGATCGCTGTGACCGATACTATGAAAGCTGTATCCGGGAAGAAAAACTCCGCAATCAGTATGGAAACATGCTTGAGAAGGGAGAACGCGGCAGAGAAGAGAAATTTGCTCTGGAAGAACTTGCCTTTTTGAAACCGCTGACAAAATTAAAAAAGGACGCGGATAAACAGAAAAACAACATGTCTCTGGAGGAAAAAAAGGAATATCTCGAAAACACTGCCCTGACACCGGGAGGCATTTTTGATGAATTCAATTATTTTTATTTTGGCTATGTATCGGTCGACTGGATGGAAATTCTTTTTGAACTTTATGGAAACTTTGATCAGTGGCCACAGAACATGAAGATCCGCGTTGCACATTCACTGGGACTTTGCAGCCAGAACCCGTCTTCTGAGGAATGGAAAACTGCTTCACAGAAACTTTTCCAGATGGAAGAAGAACAGCGAAAGAAAGAAGAGGCAAAAGATTTTGTCGGAGGCAGAAACGAAGGAGAACGCAAAAAAGCTTATCAGAGAGGTCGTTCCGGAGAGGATTTCTTCCGGGAATTTATTACAGGCGGAAGAGATATCAACAGGGCGACCCTGATCAGCTTCCTTTTGTTTGTCAAGGTCAGAGTTCCGCTGGACGATGAGAACAAGATCACAATGAACCGTCTCAACCGTATTCTGATGAATTGTGGATTTTCTGTTCTGAAACCAGACCAGGAGTTTGACCGGTTTGTGATCCGTTTTCTCCGCTCTACAGAACCGCTGGATGTTCTGGAAGAAGAGGTGGAGAAGCAGGTGATCCAGGGAAAGAATTTCTATCTCTACAAAGTATACCGTGATTCTTACTGCCATCAGAAAGAATTGCTGGATTATCTTGTGTAAAAAACAAATTTTCCAAATGGTCTTATATACTGTAATCATATAAAGAACACAGGAAATAAAGCAAAGGAGAGGAAAGAGAATGAAAAAGATCAGAACATTTTTTATCAGAACAATCTTAGGAATTATGGCGGGACTGTTTTTGAGTGCAGGAATCACAGCAACACCGGTACAGGCAGCCGGAATCAGTTATCAGAAAGCAGTTCGAATGTACAACAACAAATTAAGCTACTGGGGAAGAAGAGGCACACGCCTGAATATCAACTACGATTTAAGAAGCCGTTCCGGCTGGAAATATAATGACTGCGGAAAGAATGTTTCCATGAAAACAGTGCATTGTGATAATAACCTCCGCTACATTTTCCGTGATGTAAATGGCGACAATATTCCGGAAGCATTTTTCTACAGTGAACGCGCAAGAGTAATGCTGGTCTGGACAATTTACAGAGGACAGGTACAGCCGGTTGCAACCATGCGTACTTCCTATTTTGGACCTCAGAAGCTTCTTTACAATAAAAGAGAGAAGACATTTATCGTAAAGACCCTTATCACAGGAAGAAGTGTTTCCAGAAATATTTTTAAGATCAAAGGACGTACACTTTATATCAATCTTACCATGTCTGATTATGTCGGACAGCGTCAGTCAAATGGCAGGATCAAAGTAAATTACTGGATTGACGGAAGATCCGTATCAAAGAGCAGATACCAGAGCTACTATAATGCATATTTCCGCTACCACGCAGCCTACTCCTGGGGACCGTGAAAATGAAAGAAAGCGTTATAGAAGAACAGAAACTGGAGTTATATCATCTGCTGAAAGACCGTTATCTGATTGGTGATCTTCTCAAAAAAGGAGAACACAGCCGGATTTACCGTGCATATGATACGGTATTGGATCAGGAGATCACGATCAAAGAATTTGTTCCTGAGAATCCTGATATGGCGGAAACAGATACCGGGAACTTTATAGAGGAAGCAGGAAAATTCTTCGGAGTTTATGAGTATCAGGGAATTGCAGAAGTGACAGATGTTTTCCGCGACGAGGAACATGCTTATATGGCAATAGAATATCTGCCGGGGAAAAATCTCAGAGAGTACCTGAATGCTGAAAAAAAGGGCCAGATCACAATAGAGGAAGCATGGACACTGCTTTTTCCTGTGTTGGATACAGTTTCCTGGATGCACAGCAACGGTATGGTTCACGGTGGCATCAGGATGAGCCGTCTGATTTTTGATGAGAATGACAGATTATGTCTGACGGGGATCGGTGACTGTTTTCTGAGAAACAGAGAGTCAGAGGCAAATGGTCCGTGGACGGATGTAAGAGCCGTGTCAGAAATCCTGTACGAATGTCTTACCGGCAAGTCTCCATTGCAGGCAGGATGTCTCTGGAACAAAAAGAAAATCAGATCAGTCAGTATCTGGACTACCGTCAGCAGCAGGGTAGATGAGACGCTTCTGCGCGAATTGAATTATGGGATTGGAGGCGGCTGTTTCGGATTCTATGCACTGGCAGAACAGCTTGGAATGCAGAATGAACCTCTGGCAGTCTATCTTGGAGCAATTCAGTCTGTGTGGGGCGAATCCTGGCTGAACCTGACAGAAAAGTATCAGAAAGAAGCATATCTGGACGAAGAACACGCATTTTTGACCAGGAAACAATGGAGAAATATTCTGAACATAACGGGGATTTTTCTGGTGAGTATTGCTGTCGCAGGGTGTGTGGGTTTCTGGTATACCCATACACATGAACGGCAGATCTTGGAATGGCAGATTCAGAAAGACCGCACAAAATATCACAGGATATCCGGAAAGGAAACAGATGGATTTGCAATTGGAGACATTCATCTTAAGAAATTAATGGAACAGACACTTGGAATTTCGCTGGAAGAAAAAAGCCGCAATTCTTATTCGGAGATGCCCTATCAGGAAAGCTGTACTTATGCATCGCCGGAAAAAGCAGGAAAAGAGCAGATAGAAATTTTCAGTGACAAAGAAGACAGAAGGGTAAATTCCTGTGAAGTTGTTCTTTCGAAAGAAGAAATGGAGCTGTTTTTTCAGGAGATTTTTTCGCAGATCATTCCGGAAACTTATCTGACAGAGGAAGAAATTGAGAGAACTTTTGACAGAACCCAGGATGGCTTTTACCGCTTTGATGCACATGGAAAATTTCAGATGACATTGTGGAAGAAGAAAAGTTATGGGGAAACAGAAAAAGAGCAGGAATGGTATCATTTAAGCCTTACTGCCTGTGCCAGAGAACCGCAGGATGAAAAGGAAGCAGCGGGAAGCTATGCAAGAGATTCCAAAGAATACAGGGAATTCATGGATTTTGTAAAAAAACATGCAGTAAAGACAGAAATGATATCAGATACGATTATTTATAAACTGGAAGAGGAAGCGGTGCGGAACTGGAACCAGCCATCTAATGTGCCACTTCTGAAAAAGACCAGAACGGATTTTATGCGGGCGCTGGAAAAATCCGGCTGCAGTTTTGAGATAAAATCCGAAAAAGATATTTTCCAGGTGACAGATGCCGGAATTGGTGCGCTGAAAGCGGAATTTGTGCGGGAGGTGCGGATTGAAACAACAGAGGGAGAGAGAATTTTTCTTCAGTATGATTTTCTTTCAGAACGAATTGTCCAGATCTGTCTGGGTTCTGTTGATTCTGCGAGAGAGTGGAATTATGGACTTGGAGCCGAACTGATCGGGGCACTTTCTGATGACAACAGGAAATCAGAAGAAAAGCTTGCGAAAGAACTGAAACAGAATGCATCAGAACTGGAAGCTTCCTCGCTGGCACAGGAGAATTGTGGTGATCTCAGCTGGATGATCCTTACAGATGATGATCGGGTACCGCGGCTTATTCTTGCACCACACGGACTTCTGGATGACAAAAGTTTTCCATATGCGGCAAGCCGATGGCAGCAAAAGGGAGAGGACTGACCTATGGAAGAAATGGTAAAAAGCGGTTATCTTATCCGGGAACAGATCGGGCAGGGAGCTTTCGGAGTGATTTACCATGCTCTGGATGAAAAGAACCACCGGGAAGCTGCGATAAAAGTCTGGAAGGCAGGAAGTGAGACAGAAATCTTTTCATATGAAAACAGTCCTTTTCTGCGGGAAGAACGCATTCCCGGGATCGTAAAGATTTATGATTATTTTGAAAAAGCCGGAATGAATTTTCTGGTCATGGAATATCTGCCGGGTGGGACTCTGAAAGAACAGATGAGCACGATCCGCAGCGAAAAATCTCCTGAAAAAATCCTGGATTTATTTAAACAGGTGATGGAGGGGCTGGCTTTTCTGCACAGCGAAGGGCTGGTTCATTGTGATTTAAGCCCGGATAACCTGATGTTTGATGAAACGGGGAATCTGAAGCTGATTGATCTTGGAGCCTGCCGTGGAAGTGGGATTTCCTGCGAGAAAAACTTTCTGAAAGATGGATACAGTGCACCGGAGCAGTACACGAACACAGAGCGGATTGGACCATGGACGGATGTTTACGGACTCTGCGCGGTTCTTTATGAAACATTGAGTGGGGAGAAAATCCCATCGGCAGCACAACGCCTCCAGAAAGATGAACTGAGACCTCTTTCTACATACATTAAAATAAACCGACAGGTGGAGCTGGCAGTTATGCATGGTCTGCGGCTGGAAATACAACAGAGATATTTCAGTATAGAACTTCTTCTTCATGGATTTGGAACCGCGGCCGAAGAGCTGGAAGCCCTTGCAGGAAGTACCCGTCATTTCTGGGGGCAGAAATGGATTCAGATCAGTGGGCAGGGAATCGGATATCATTGTGAAGGCCAGAAGCGAAGCCGGCGTATGGTAAGGAGAATTGCGCTGGGAACGATGGGAATTGTTCTGGCGGGAGCTTTGTTTTATGGTGGTGATCTGTGGTTCCAGAATCATTATCCGGTACAGTATTTCAAAAGAAAGGCCGATAATGCCAGAAAGGCAGGCGTTGCCAGAGAGGATGACAGGCTGGTTTCCAGTCTCAGCCAGAATTACAGCAAGATTCTGGAACAGCTTACAGAGTATGCACCGGAAGCCGGAGAGAAACTGGAAGCAGGCAGTATTTCCTGCGAACTTACGGAAGCGCAGCTGCTTAAATGGAATGTGCCGGATAACTTCGGACGGAAAATGTATCTTGACAAAGAGTCGATCAGAAAAGCACTGTTTCTGGAGATGGGATTTTACAAAGAAGATATTCAGATAAAAACAGACAAAGACTGCACAGGTTTTGTCAGCCGCAGTGTGGACGGATCTTATGAAATGCTTAAGAATACTTCCAGTGCAGAAGAGACATATCGTGTGCAGTTTCCCGAGAAAGAAACAGAAACATACAAAATCGTCTATGATCCGACAGACAAAAGAGTGATCAGCCTGTATGGAAGCATGACTGATCCCAGGCGGCTGGAAAGTTTTGTGAAAGCATTGTTTCCGGTCTGCTGTCCGGAGGGATATCTGACGACAGATGAGATTGGAGATATTCGGGAACAGCTGAATGAATCAGAAGACAGTATCATTATTCAGGCGGCACCTCACGGCTGGATCAATTTTTTTAGTCGGATTGATGCAGAGAATAAAGTGGTACAATATTATGTCAAAATAGCTGCTTCTGATGCAGGACTTCTTCACTGATGGAAAAAGATATGGGAAAAACAACACAAAAAAGATATGTAGGAAATAATCGATATTGTCTGGAAAAAACACTTGGAAAAGGTGGTTTTGGAATTACCTGGCTTGCAGTCGACCAGGAAAATGAGCAAAAAGTTGTAATAAAAGAATTGTGTCCTCCGCCTGGAGAAACAAGGGAAAAAGAAATCCGAAATTTTCTTCGTGAGGCGAGAGTGATGGCTTCTCTGCATTCTGTAAAAGAAATCGTAAAGGTTTTAAATTATTTTGAGGAACAGGGAAATGCGTATATTGTGATGGAATACCTGAGGGTGACAAGTCTGAGATATTATCTGGAATGCCAGGATGAACCGTTGTCTTTTGAAAAAGCGCGGAATCTGCTCCTTCCGGTTATGGATGGACTGGAACAGATGCATAAGAAACATATCCTGCACAGAGACCTGACACCGGATAACCTGATGCTTCGGGAAAATGGCAGTCTCTGTATTATAGATTTTGGTTCTGCACGGGAAATTACAGAGGATGACCGGACAAAGACGGTTCTCTTTAAAAGCGGGTATGCTCCACCGGAACAATATCAGGCACATGGGAAACAGAAAGCATGGACGGATGTTTACAGTCTCTGTGCGGTGCTTTATGAGATGATCACAGGAGCGATTCCGGAAGACTCTCTGCTCCGCAAAGAAAAGGATACCCTGTATCCACCATCTATGTATGGGGCAGAGATCACACCGGAACAGGAAAAGGCACTGCTCAGAGGAATGGCACTGGATGGTCATGACCGTTATGCTTCTATAAAAGAACTGAAAGAAGCACTTCTGGAGGAAAAGAAACCGGAATGGTCCACAAATCAAAAGGAAAAGAATAAAAATCAGAAATTCAGAATCCGTACAGCAATGATTCTGGGAGCGTGCATGACAGGTGTTCTGATGGCGGGGAACAGCCTGAGGGAGAAAGAACAGGAAGTGCATTACGCAGGAAATTTTGACAGAAGGGCAGAAGAAGCACAGAAATTCCTGGAATTGATTCGGACAAATGCAGTTTCTTCGAAGGAAACAGAGGATGGGAAAAGCATTATTTATGAACTTTCAAAAAAAACAGTCAGCGAATATGGGTATCCATGTAACAGAGTTCGTTTTTCAAGAACAGATAAGGATCTGGATGCATATCTGACACAGGAAAATTTTTCTTATAAAAAAGAAGAAAAAGAAACGGAATGTACGGCAGCAGTCAGTGAATATGGACTTACAGAAACGGATTTTCACCAGGATACAGAGTATCAGATAGAAGATTTCTGCACGATCACAGCAGAAAGAGATCTGGTCAATGGGGATATTCTGGAACTTACAATGACGTGCCAGAAAGGAAAGGGAATTGAACCGGGAGAACTGGCTTCGAAACTTCTTTTGTTTCTTGCAGATGCAGAAGACCCGGATAACAAAACTGCCGGAGATCTTATTGCAAAAGACCGGGAACTCCAGAATCAACAAGATACAGGGAGCATTCATATGTATCAGTGGGAAGAGGGGATTCTGATTTTCAGAGAGAGCCGGGAAGATTTCCTGAAAATCCAGATCGTTCCGCGAAAAAAATACCAGTTTTTTCAGGAAAGCGCATATTCGGCAGAGTAGGAGGAGCAATGGAAAAGAAAACTACAGAATTTGTTTATATCATAGACCGCAGCAGGTCAATGCATGGGAAAGAAAAAGAAATCATAGAACGCTTTAATCACTGGCTTACACAACAGAAGCAGAAAAAAAGTCCGTTTCTGGTAACGCTGGCACTGTGCAATGAAGAATGTGAACTGCTTTATTGCCGGATGCCGCTGAAATATGTGAAACCACTGGATACTTTTACCTATTATACAAAAGGTTATACTGCCTATACGGACCGGGCAGAAGAAGTACTGGATCTGGTCTGTGATCTCATGCCGCCAGCAAAAAGACAGGAAGTAAGCCTGCATCTGATCACAGACGGGCTGGATAATTCTAGCGCAGAAGAAGACCGGGCAGAGTTCAACGAAAAACTGGAAACTCTGGAAAAAAAGGGATGGAAAATAATGAAAGAAAAGGAGATATAGTTATGAAAAGAAGTTTTAAGGCAATAAGTGCAGCAGTGGCTGCAGCAATGACGATTAGCGGAATGGCAGCAGTTCCATGTTATGCAGGAATCAAGATTCCGTTTATTGGGGAAATTGGCGGATCGTCCGTAGAAGATCCGGAACTGGAATCCATGTTTGGAAGAAGCCTCAAAGAAATGGCAGGGAAATTTGACGGTATGTCTGAACCTTACTGGAATATGGGCGTGACCAGTTCTTCTAATGGGCAGGTGACTTTATTCAGTGCAGATTCCAGTAATGGAGGAGATGGCATTACACAGATTCAGCTTACAGGGAGCGGGAATCCATACTGGCTGATGGGAGTAGATACCGGGATGTCATACAGCGATGCAGGAAATGAACTGTCAGGAAAGGGATTCCGGTGCATGCCGTCAAAACCGGTCTACTATGACAGAAACGGCAATTATGTGGCTCTGGACGGACAAGATAATAATCTGACGGTGACAATGTCGCATGTCACACTGGGATCACACACAGACAAAACAGAAGTTTCTCAGTATATGGGAGAAAACCTGCGGGAGATTTTTTTTGAAATAGATGACGTAGGTGCAAGGACAGAAGGAGAAGATACCGTAGTAGAAAATGATCAGGTAATGTTTTATGCCAGAGGACAGGCAGTGGAGCTTTCTGATCTTACAATATCCAAAATCGTACTTAAGCAGTCAGGAGGAGAATATTGCATGTACGGTTATCAGCCAGGTGATGCATGGGATTCACTGTATCCGGGAATGCAGGAAGGCGGCAGCGGTGAGTGGTTCGATCCGGCAGGAAATGTCTTTTCCATGTATTCTTCCACAGACCCGTTAAATCCGCAGATCGTATTGTCTGATCCTTCTCAATGGTAAAAATACATTGCTTTTCCCATTTCCCTCTGCTATACTGACAAGGATAAGGATGAGAAATCGAATGGACTCGAAAGAGTATGAAATGGGGGAGTTATGTAAATGGATGAGAAGAATCAGATTACGGAAGGTGTGATCTGGAAACAGCTTCTGATCTTCTTTTTTCCGATCGTGATCGGGACATTTTTTCAGCAGATATATAACACGGCCGACAGCATTGTTGTCGGTCGTTTTGTAGGTAAGGAAGCTTTGGCGGCTGTCGGCGGTTCGGTAAACCAAATTGTGAACCTGGTCGTGGAAGTTTTTGTCGGACTGACGTCCGGTGCGTCCGTGATCGTGGCGCAGTTTTACGGGGCAAAAGATAAGAAGAACCTGAATAAGACACTTCATACATCTTATGCATTTGGTATTGTGACAGGATTTGTGGTGGCTGTGGTCGGACTTCTGGTTACAAATACAGTGCTTGAGCTTATGAAGACTCCGCAGGAACTGATGGCAGATTCCAGGCTTTATCTTCATATTTATTTCTGCGGCATGATTTTTAATATCATTTATAATATGGGGGCGTCCATCCTCCGCGCAGTGGGAGATTCCAGAAGACCGCTGTACGTGCTGATGGTTACCTGCGGGCTGAACATTGTCCTTGATATCCTGCTTGTGGTGATTTTCCGTCTGGGTGTTATGGGCGTTGCGATCGCGACTGTGAGCTGTCAGGGAATCAGTTCCATTCTGGTCACGGCAATGCTTATGAAAGAACATCCGCTGTTCCAGCTGAAACTAAGGGAGATCCGTTTTTACAGAGTTTCCCTTAATTCTGTCCTTCGGATCGGTATTCCTGCGGCACTGGAAGCGACCATGTATACCATCGCCAACCTGATCATTCAGGTGTTCGTAAATGAACTGGGAACAGATACCGTCGCAGCGTGGGGAACTTTTGCAAAGATCGATGCGGTTTACTGGATGGTCGTAAATGCATTTGGCATTTCCATCACGACTTTTGTAGGGCAGAACTACGGGGCAGGTAAGGTAAAAAGAATGCGAAAAAGTGTCGGCATCTGTCTTGGGATGTCATATGCCGGTGCGATTCTTGTAAGTGGAGTGCTGTATGCGCTGGCAGGCCCGCTTTATCGGCTGTTTACGACAGATGAAAATGTTGTACGGATCGGTGTGGATATGATGCATTTCCTTCTGCCATCCTATTTCATGTATGTGGTGATCGGGATCCTTTCCGGTGCACTTCGAGGGGCAGGCAGGGTCCTTGTGCCGATGCTGCTCACCTGCGGAGGAGTCTGTCTGATCCGTATTGTGTGGATGTTCGGTGTATTTCCGGGACATCCGGGGATCAATACGATCATGCTGAGTTACCCGGTATCCTGGGGCATCACGGCAGTTTTGTTCATTATTTATTATTTCAGAAAATTTCCAAAAGTAAAAAACGTACAGGAGTGAGATTATAGAATGAATGTTTTGAATCTGGAGCATATCAGTAAAGTTTATGGAGATAAAGTGATCTTTGATGACATTTCCTGCGGGATCCATCAGGGAGACAAGATCGGGATCATCGGCATCAATGGAACAGGAAAAACAACCTTCCTTCGGATCCTTGCCGGACTGGAAGAAGCAGATGAGGGCCAGGTGATCACGCAGAACGGACTTCGCATCACCTATCTTCCGCAGCACCCGCAGTTCCCGGAGGGCGCAACGATCCTTTCCTATGTGACGCAGGGGCAGAAGGAACAGAGCTGGAATCCGGAGACAGAGGCACATATGGTTCTCAACAAACTGGGGATCGAAGACCATGAAGAAGAGATTGAACATCTCTCCGGTGGTCAGAAAAAGCGTGTGGCGCTGGCGGCAGTTCTTGTAAACCCAACGGATGTCCTGATCCTGGACGAGCCGACCAACCATCTGGACAATGAGATGGCTTCCTGGCTGGAAGATTACCTTAACCGTTTCAAGGGCGTTGTGATCATGGTAACACATGACCGATATTTCCTTGACCGTGTGACAAACAAGATCCTCGAGATCAGCCATGGCAAGCTTTACAGCTACGAGGCAAAATATTCAGAATTCCTGGAACTCAAGGCGCAGAGAGAAGAGATGGAGATGGCTTCCGAACGCAAGAAACAGAGTATCCTGCGCATGGAGATCGAGTGGGCCAAGCGTGGCTGCCGTGCGAGAAGCACCAAGCAGAGGGCACGTCTCGACCGTCTGGAGGCAATGAAAAATTCCACAGCCCCGGTGCGCGACAAAAACGTAGAGATCGACTCCGTGGAGACAAGAATGGGCAAAAAGACGATCGAACTCCATCATATTTCCAAGCGTTTTGGTGACAGAATCTGCATCCGTGATTTTGACTATATCGTGCTCAAGAACCAGCGTCTCGGTATCATTGGACCGAATGGCTGTGGCAAATCCACCCTGCTCAAGATCATCGCAGGCATTATCGAGCCGGACAGCGGTGAGGTAGAGGTCGGAGATACCATCAAACTGGGATATTTTTCCCAGGAGATCGAGGATATGAACAGCAGCCAGCGAGTGATCGATTATATCAAAGATGTTGCTGAATTTATCCCGACGAAGGACGGACTTATCAGTGCGTCGAAACTTCTGGAGCAGTTTTTATTTGACCCGGCGATGCAGTATGCGCCGATCGAGAAGCTTTCCGGTGGAGAAAAGAAGCGTCTCTATCTCCTTAAAGTCCTGGCTGCGGCACCGAACGTCCTTCTTCTTGACGAGATCACGAACGATATCGATATCCCGACACTTACGATCCTGGAAGATTATCTGGATTCTTTTGCCGGAATCGTTATTGCAGTATCCCATGACCGATACTTCCTTGATAATATCGCAGACCGTATCTTTGAGTTTGACCGCGAGGGAAATCTTACCCAGTACGAGGGCGGCTATACAGATTATCTGGAGGCAAAGAAGCGCAGAGAGGGAAGCAGTGATGCAGGAAGTGCTGAGCCTTCCAAGGTAGCAAAAACTGCCGAAGAAGCACCAAAGGCAGAAAAAGATTCTGTCAAGACCTGGAAACAGAACCGTCCGTCCAAACTAAAATTCAGCTACAAAGAACAGCGGGAATTTGAGACCATCGATGATGATATCGCAGCGCTGGAAGCACGAATCGAGAAACTGGACGCGGAGATCATGGCAAATGCGACAAATTCCGGCAAGTTAAACGAGCTTACCCAGGAAAAAACAGAAGCAGAAGCGCAGCTGGAAGAAAAAATGGACCGCTGGGTTTACTTAAACGACCTCGCAGAGCAGATCGAAGCCCAGAATAACAATTAATAAATTATGCGGTTTTTATTGATTTTCGTCGAGTTCTTTAGGATACTAAGCGGGAATCATCGGTAATTCAATTGCCGAGATAAAAGCGTGAATTGTGCATGTCTGCACATGTATATAATTATATTAAATATATAAAAGAAAATATGTTCGATATATTATTGATGTTAAAACAATCTTATGCTATATTATATGTATGAAAGAAAATCTCATACATTACAGGACTTGCGTATGCAATATCAATTACCATATGGTGTGGTCAGTAAAATATCGACGTAAGATATTAAGTACAGAGATCGAATCTTATCTGCAGGAGCTGGTACAGGAGATTGCAGCAGATAAGGGATTTACGGTTCATTTATTTGAATGTGGAGAGGGGGACCATATCCATTGTTTTGTATCTGCACCACCCAAGTTATCCATAACTGCTATTGTTAAATATCTGAAAGGGATCACAGGAAGAAAATTATTTGAACGTTTTCCGGAAATAAGGAACCAGCTGTGGAAAGGAGAGCTGTGGAATCATTCCTATTATGTGGAAACCATCGGATCTGTATCAGAAGAAAATATCCGTCGTTATATCGAACGTCAGAGCAAAGCCTATTGAAATCCAGGAGGGAAAGAAATGCTGCTGTCGCAGAAGACGTCTGTAAAGATCAGTCAGAAAAAAAACCATAAAAGTGATCTGTGGTACAGGCAACTTCCATCCCAGACGGCACAGGAAACTTGCAAACTGCTGGATAAAGCCTGGAAATCTTTTTATGCTTTAAAGAAGTTCGAAGGGGTCAGGGAGCCAAACCCGCCCCGTTTTAAAAAACAAAATATGCGGATCACCTATATGCAGATGGGGATCGTGCACGAAACTGGCACAGACAGGATACGGCTGTCACTGCCAAAGGAACTGAAGATCTATATGGAGAAGGAGTATGGGACACAGAACGAACCAGAAATTCCATGGACTGCCTTACAATAAATTGTATATCATGCTGGAATATAAGCTGAAGATGTATGGGATACGTCTGGAAAAACAGAAAGAATCATACAGCAGTCAGTGCAGTCCGGTGTCACCGGAAGTATCAAAAAAATATGCAGAGCCATCCAACCGAAAAAAACGTGGATTGTATGTGGCGGGGAAAAAGAAACTGCTGTCCGTAACCGGACTGAAACAGCCCCAAATAATAAAAGTAGCTGCGTAGCAAAAAAGCAAGCAGTAGTAGTGGCATGGACCCACCCTGAAAAATGCGGTATCCCGCTTTGATTCAGATGCTCTGGTAATTTGTTGCCGAGTAGTTCACTATGATAAAGTGTAAATCTTTTATATTTTCAGAACAGATTTGTAATTTGACATAAACAAAAACAGCAGGAGGAAAAATTATGGCAGAAGTAGTTAGAGTAGTTGTAGATGCCATGGGTGGCGACTACGCCCCGGTGGAACCTGTAAAAGCAGCCGTGGAAGCAGTCAAAGAGCGGGATGATATTCAGGTGATCCTGACAGGTGTGGAGGATGTTGTCCAGGCAGAACTTAAAAAATATCAGGATTATCCGAAGGACAGGATCCAGGTGGTCAATGCCACAGAAGTAATTGAAACCGCAGAGCCTCCTGTATTTGCAATCCGCAAGAAGAAAGATTCTTCGATCGTAGTGGGACTCAAGATGATCAAAGAAAAGAAAGCCGATGCATTCGTTTCTTCCGGAAGTACCGGAGCTGTCCTGGTTGGCGGACAGGTACTTGTCGGACGAAGCAAAGGTGTAGAGCGTCCGCCTCTTGCCCCGCTGATCCCGACAGCCAAGGGAGTATCCCTCCTGATCGACTGTGGTGCCAATGTAGACGCAAGACCGTCCCATCTGGTACAGTTTGCCAAGATGGGTTCTATCTATATGGAAAATGTAGTAGGCATCAAGAATCCGCGTGTTGCTATCGTAAATAACGGCGCAGAGGAAGAGAAGGGAAATGCACTGGTCAAAGAAACTTTCCCTCTTCTCAAGGAGATCGAAGGCATCAACTTCATCGGAAGCATTGAGGCAAGAGATATTCCGGCAGGTTATGCAGATGTCATCGTCTGCGAGGCTTTTGTCGGAAATGTCATCCTCAAACTGTATGAAGGTGTCAGCTCCGAGCTGATCCACAAGATAAAAGAAGGAATGATGAGCACTTTAAAGAGCAAGATCGGTGCGCTCCTCGTGAAACCGGCACTGAAACAGACACTCAAGAGCTTTGACGCGACAGAGTACGGCGGAGCACCGCTTCTGGGTCTCAAAGGACTTGTAGTCAAGACACATGGAAGTGCGAAATCAGTCGAGATCCGCAATGCGATCTTCCAGTGTGTGCAGTTTAAACAGCAGAAAATAAATGAAAAAATCGCCGAGCGTATTCTTCCGCCTCATTATGAAGCCCCAGAAACACCGGCAGCAGAAAAAGAAGGACAGAAATAATATGGAAGAATTGGAACAGATCATAGGATATATTTTTCAGAATAAGAAACTTTTGAAACAGGCACTGACACACAGCTCCTATGCCAACGAGAAAAAGCTTGGCAAACTTGGATGTAATGAACGTCTGGAATTCCTGGGCGATGCGGTACTGGAACTTGTCAGCAGTGATTTCCTGTATGCACGTTTTCCGCAGATCCCGGAGGGAGAACTCACCAAAAAGAGAGCCAGCCTTGTGTGCGAGCCGAGCCTTGCCTACTGTGCGAGACAGTTTGGACTCCCGAAATTCCTTCTCCTTGGACGTGGAGAGAACATGACCGGAGGACGAAACAGAGATTCTATCGTATCCGATGCGACCGAGGCACTCCTTGGCGCGATTTACCTTGACGGCGGATTTGAGCCGGCGAGAGAGTTTGTGCTGAATTTTATCCTGAATGATATCGAGAGCAAGCAGCTTTTCTATGACAGCAAGACGATCTTACAGGAGATCGTTCAGGAGAAGGGTCTCCAGCCGGTGGAGTATATCCTCACAGAGGAAAAAGGTCCGGACCATGACAAGCAGTTCAGCGTAGAAGTAAGAGTAAACGGTGAAGTGTACGGCTGTGGCACCGGCCACACCAAAAAGGCCGCAGAGCAGGCGGCAGCTTACCAAGCGATCCAGGAGAAAAAGCTGGAAGCTGTAAGCGTCAAATGAAATAAATTGCAGGTGAACTATGTATTTAAAAAATATTGAAGTATATGGCTTCAAATCGTTTGCCCAGAAGATCAATTTTGAATTCCACAACGGGATCACCGGTATCGTCGGACCGAACGGAAGTGGAAAGAGCAATGTCGGCGATGCCGTCCGCTGGGTTCTCGGAGAACAGAGTGCGAAGCAGCTTCGAGGCGGCAATATGCAGGATGTCATTTTTTCCGGCACAGAGTCCAGGAAGCCCTTAAGTTTCGCATCGGTGGCGATCACACTGGACAACAGCGACCACAAGCTTCCGGTGGATTTTAATGAAGTGACTGTCGCGAGACGGCTGTACCGTTCCGGGGAAAGTGAATATCTGATCAATGGCAGCAGCTGTCGTCTGAAGGATATCCAGGAAATGTTTTATGACACCGGTATCGGCAAGGAAGGCTACTCCATCATCGGACAGGGTCAGATCGACAAGATCTTAAGCGGCAAGCCAGAGGACCGCAGGGAGCTTTTTGACGAGGCAGCGGGAATCGTAAAATTCAAACGAAGAAAAAATACCACGATCAAGAAGCTGGAAGAAGAACGCCAGAATCTTGTCCGTGTGACAGATATCTTGAGCGAGCTGACCAAACAGCTCGGCCCATTGGAGAAACAGTCCGAGACAGCAAGGATCTATCTTGCCAAGCGGGAGGAACTTAAGACACTGGATGTCAATCTTTTCCTTCTGGAATACGAGCAGAGCGTTCAGAATCTGGAAGAACTGGAGCAGAAACTTTCGAATGCCCAGAGAGAACTTGACGAAGCCCAGAAAGCCTATGAGCGCACCAAAACAGAATACGAACGTCTGGAAGAAGAACTGGAAACGCTGAATGAGCGTCTGGATTCTCTTAAAGAGGAACAGCAGCAGAATGCCCTTGGAAAGCAGCAGTTTGAAGGTCAGATGCAGGTCCTCGAGGAGCAGATCCTTGCGGGCAGACAGAGCAGTGAACATTTCAAATCCCGACTGGCAACGCTCAAGGAAGAACTTGCACATCGCCGGGAAGAGCAGGAAAACTTAAGCGAAGAGAAACTGACGATTCACGAAAAGTTAAAAGAGATCCGAAAGAATCTCAAGGAGGAAGAGAAAGAACTCGAAAATATCGCTTCCAATGTAGAAGAATGCACCAGTGCGGTGGAGGACGGCAAGAATGAGATCATCGAGATCCTCAACAGCCGTGCCACGACCAAGGGAAAAGCGCAGCGATTTGATGCGATGATCGAGCAGCTCGATATCCGTAAGGCAGAAGTAAGCCAGAGGATTCTTCGCTTAAAGAGCGAGGAAGAAGTCCTCGAAAATGATCGCAGCCGTTATCAGCAAGCTTATGACGAGATCACAGCTTCGATCCAGGAAGGCAATGAGGAATGTACCCATTTAAGTGGAGAAGTACAGAAACTTCAGACGAAACTGCAGGAACAGAGCAGGGAGATAGAGGCAGGACAGACCGCCTACCACAGAGAGGCATCCCGTCTGGAATCCCTGCGGAATATTACAGAGCGTTATGACGGCTATGGCAACAGTATCCGGAGGGTCATGGAACAGAAGGCAAAAGAACCGGGTATCCGGGGCGTTGTCGCAGATATCGTCCATGTGCAGAAGGATTACGAAGTTGCGATCGAGACAGCACTTGGCGGAAGCATCCAGAATATCGTAACGGACAATGAACAGACGGCGAAGCGGATGATAGGTTTCCTGAAGCAGAACCGTTATGGCCGTGCGACCTTCCTTCCACTGTCGAATATCAGCGGAAGAGGCGGCTTTACACAAAGAGATGCGCTGAAGGAACCGGGAGTGATCGGAACGGCGAACACACTGGTCCAGGCAGATGCAGAATACAGTGAACTGGTACAGTATCTTCTCGGCAGGGTTCTGGTGGTGGACAATATCGACCATGCGATCGCGATCGGCAAGAAATACCGCCACAGTCTCCGAATGGTCACGATCGAAGGTGAATCCTTAAGCCCGGGCGGTTCCATGACCGGTGGTGCGTTCCGTAACAACAGCAATCTCCTCGGCCGCCGCCGTGAGATAGAGGAGCTGGAAAAAAACGTCGCACTTCGTAAGAAAGAACTGGAAACGACCCAGCGATCGATCCTTAAAAACCGTGAACAGCGAAATAAACTCCGTGACACGATAAACGAACTCCAGCAGAAGCTCCGTGGACAGTACATCGAGCAGAATACCGCGAAGATGAACCTCGAACAGCTTCAGGAAAAGGCACAGGAGATCCAGAAAAATTACCGTCAGATCGACCGCGATCAGGATGAGCTGAGACATCAGGCATCGGAGATCCGTGAGGATCATAAGAATATTGCAAAAGAGCTCGAAGATTCCCAGAAAGACGAGAAAGAGCTGGAAACCTTTATCGAGACGAAGCAGGCCGAGCTGGATGAATGGAAAGCAGAAGAGACTGCCAAACAGAAGAAACTGGAGCAGATTCGTCTGGATTCTTCCGCGCTGGAACAGCAGGAACATTTCCTTCAGGAAAACTTAAGCCGACTGCAGTCAGAGATCAAGACTTTTGAAAAGGAATCCGAGGACCTGCTTACCAGTCTCGCACAGAGCGGCGATGAGATCACCCGAAAAGAAGGCGGCATCCAGGACCTTAAAAAGGCGATCGAAGACTGCCGTAAAAAAGACGAACAGCTTCTTGCACAGAGACAAAAATGTGAGACAGAGAAGGAAGAGAGAACCGAAAGCCACAAGGCATTTTTTGAGAAGAGAGATCATCTTTCTGAGAAGACCACACTTCTGGACAAAGAATGTTTCCGTCTGCGCAGTCAGGCAGAAAAGGTCGAAGAACAGCGGGAAGGCAGGATCTCCTACATGTGGGAAGAGTATGAGATCACTCCAAATAACGCGCTTTCTTACAAAAAAGAAGAGCTCGATGATTTTCAGGAGATCAAAAAAGACGTTGCCCGCATCAAAGAGGAGATCCGCAGGCTCGGTTCCGTCAACGTCAATGCAATCGAGGATTACAAAGAACTTCTGGAGCGTCACACTTTCCTGACGACCCAGTATACAGATCTTGTCAAGGCGGAGGAGACGCTGGAAAATATCATCCAGGAACTGGATGAGGGAATGCGGAAGCAGTTTACCGAGAAATTCCAGGATATCCAGAGGGAATTTGACAAGGCATTTAAGGAACTGTTCGGTGGAGGCAAGGGAACGCTGGAACTGGCAGAGGGAGAAGATATCCTCGAAGCCGGAATCCGGATCATCTCACAGCCGCCGGGCAAAAAACTTCAGAATATGATGCAGCTCTCCGGTGGAGAGAAAGCGCTGACTGCGATCGCGCTTCTATTTGCGATCCAGAACCTGAAACCGTCTCCGTTCTGTCTTCTTGATGAGATCGAGGCGGCGCTGGATGATTCCAACGTTGGACGTTTTGCATCTTATCTTCAGAAGTTGACGAAAAATACACAATTTATTATAATAACACATAGACGCGGCACGATGAATGCCGCAGACCGGTTATATGGTATCACCATGCAGGAGAAAGGCGTATCCACCTTGGTTTCCGTAGACCTGGTCGAGAACCAGTTAACCAGATAACGAGGAGGTATGAAAATGGCTGAAGAAAAAAAAGGATTTTTTAAACGTCTGGTCAGTGGCCTTACCAAAACAAGAGACAATATCGTTGCCGGATTTGATTCAATTTTCAGTGGTTATTCCAGCATTGATGAGGATTTTTATGAGGAACTCGAAGAAATCCTTATCATGGGAGATATCGGGATCAACGCAACATCAGCAATCATAGAGAAACTGAAAGAACAGGTTTCCGAACAGCATATCAAGAACCCGGCAGAGTGCAAGCAGCTTTTGATCGACGGGATCAAAGATCAGATGCGTGTTGACAGTACAGAATACGCATTCGAAAACCAGAAATCTGTGATCCTTGTGATCGGTGTCAACGGAGTAGGAAAGACAACTTCCGTTGGTAAACTTGCCGGCAAACTCAAAGATCAGGGAAAGAAAGTCATCCTTGCAGCAGCAGATACCTTCCGTGCGGCAGCAGGTGAGCAGCTTGCACAGTGGGCAAACCGTGCAGGTGTCGACCTTATCGGCGGACAGGCAGGAGCAGACCCGGCATCTATCGTATATGATGCGGTGGCAGCAGCCAAGGCAAGAAATGCAGATGTCCTGATCTGTGACACCGCAGGAAGACTTCACAATAAGAAAAACCTTATGGAAGAACTCCGCAAGATCTACAGGATCCTTGAGAGAGAATATCCGGAGGCATATCTGGAAACGCTGGTCGTTCTCGACGGAACAACAGGACAGAATGCGCTGGCACAGGCAAAGCAGTTTGCAGAAGTTGCCAACGTAAACGGAATCATCCTTACCAAACTGGATGGCACAGCAAAAGGTGGTATTGCGGTGGCAATCCAGTCAGAACTTGATATTCCGGTCAAATACATCGGTGTCGGCGAGCAGATTGATGACCTGCAGAAATTCGATGCAGATGTATTTGTCAATGCACTGTTTGACGTAGACGAGAAAGATCTTGGTACAGAAGAATAAATAAACTGTTCACAGAAACAGAACGAGGAGGAGCAAAAGATGCTTACATTAGAGAGCTTTGAAGAGGCAGCAGAGATCGTAAAACAGGTAACACAGGAAACAAAGCTGATCAAGAGCGCATATTTTTCAGAACTGACAGGAAACAAGGTTTTCTTGAAACCGGAGAACATGCAGCGTACCGGCGCATACAAAGTGCGTGGCGCATACTACAAGATCAGCACACTTTCCGAAGAAGAGAGAGCGAAGGGACTGATCGCTGCATCAGCAGGAAACCATGCACAGGGTGTTGCTTACGCAGCACATAAATTCGGTGCAAAGGCAGTCATCGTTATGCCGACTACCACACCGCTTATCAAAGTAGAGCGTACCAAGAGCTACGGCGCAGAAGTCATCCTCAAAGGTGATGTTTACGACGAAGCCTGTGCTTACGCGCTGGAACTGGCAGAAAAAGAAGGATACACTTTCATCCATCCATTCGATGATCCGGCTGTTGCAACAGGACAGGGAACCATCGCCATGGAGATCGTTCAGGAGCTGCCGCTGGTAGATTATATCCTGGTTCCGATCGGAGGAGGCGGACTGGCAACAGGTGTTTCCACTCTTGCCAAACTTCTGAACCCGCACATCAAAGTCATTGGTGTTGAGCCATCCGGAGCTGCCTGCATGAAAGCTTCCATCGAGAAAGGCGAAGTTGTCACTCTTCCTTATGTAAATACGATTGCAGACGGTACTGCAGTACAGACACCGGGCGAGCAAATCTTCCCGTACATCCAGGAGAATCTGGATGATATCATCACAATCGACGATGATGAGCTGATCGTTGCTTTCCTTGATATGGTAGAAAACCACAAGATGATCGTTGAGAACTCCGGACTTCTGACAGTCGCAGCACTCCGTCATCTGAACTTCACTGGCAAGAAAGTCGTATCCATCTTAAGTGGTGGAAATATGGATGTGATCACCATGTCTTCTGTTGTTCAGCATGGCCTGATCCAGAGAGACAGGATCTTTACTGTTTCTGTCCTGATCCCGGATAAGCCGGGTGAACTGGTACGTGTTGCATCCATCATTGCAGAAAACCAGGGCAACGTCATCAAACTGGATCACAACCAGTTCATCAGCACCAACCGTAACGAGGCAGTGGAACTTAAGGTAACACTGGAAGCATACGGAACAGAGCACAAGAACAAGATCGTTCAGGCTCTGGAAAAAGCAGGCTGCAGACCGAAAGTGATCCGTGCAAGCCTGTAATCATAAGAAATTCTGATAAAAGAAAAGCAGGGGATTCAGACCGGAGAGGTCCGGATCCCCTTTTTGGCCAAATAGAATAACCACTTAAAAAGGGGGTAATTTTTTATGACATATGTATCAGAAGATTATATCAAAGCATATAAAATGGGCAAAAAAGATTATCAGGCAAGGATGATGCGAGGCGAAGTCCCGACGCTTAAAGTCCTTGATGATATCCTCCCGTCCAGAGGTTCTTATTCTGAAGTTCCGCTGGGACTTGTCCAGATCCCGATCGATCAGATCGTAGGAACAAAGAGCGGCGGCAGAAGCAGTGCGTTTTCCGGAAATTTCATGCCGATCCTCAGGGAAAACACGGAGTTTGCCTACAAATGGAGTGTACTGATCGACAGTCACCTCAAAGAAGGAATCCATGACCCGGTCAAAGCTTATGAGTACATGAATAAGTTCTATATCGAAGAGGGAAACAAGCGTGTCAGCGTCCTGAAATACTGTGATGCTGTCTCTGTTCCTGGAAACGTGACAAGGATCCTTCCTGCAAGGACTGACCAGAAGGAAAACAAGATCTACTATGAATTTGTGGATTTTTATGCGCTTTCTCAGATCAATTATATTTATTTTTCCAAACTGGGAAGTTTTGCGAAGCTGCAGGAAGCAGTAGGAAAAGGCCCGAAAGAACTCTGGACAGACGATGACAAGCTGAATTTCAGTTCTGTATATTCCAGATTTGCAGCAGAGTATGAGGCTGCCGGCGGTAAGAAGCTTTCGATCACGACGGGGGATGCATTCCTGGCATTTCTGACAGTTTATGGTTATGAAGCGCTCTGCCAGAAGACAGTAAGCGAACTCAAGACCCTGGTCGCAAAGAGCTGGGAAGAGTTTGAACTTCTCGAACATGACAATGTCATTGACCTGAAACTTGACCCGAACAAGGAGAAAAAGCCTCTGCTCAACCGTCTGCTTCCACTCAGTGCACCGAAACTTAAGATCGCTTTTCTCTATGCAAAGACACCGGGAACTTCCGCATGGACTTATGCACATGAACTGGGAAGGCTTCATCTGGAGCAGACTTTCCCAGAGGAAGTTACGACCATGTGCTATGAGAATCTGACACCGGAACTTGCAGAAAAAGCGATCTCCGATGCGATCCAGAAGGGCTGCAATATCATTTTCACAACGACACCGGAGTTTGTACAGGCAAGTGTGCAGGCCGCGATCGCCAATCCGAATGTAAGGATCCTGAACTGTTCGCTGAACACTTCCCACCGTTACATCCGTACCTATTATGCGCGTATGCATGAAGCGAAATTCCTGATGGGAGCGATTGCCGGTGCGATGGCGGAGAACGGCCAGCTTGCGTACATTGCAGATTATCCGATCTTTGGAACAATCGCAAATATCAATGCCTTTGCCCTGGGTGCCAAGATGGTGAACCCGAGAGCAAAGATCTATCTGGAATGGTCCACGCTTAAGGATGTTGACCTGGGACGCGCAATGGAAAATGTGCAGAAAAAGGGTGTGACAGTCGTTTCCGGTAAAGATATGGTGATTCCGGAAGAAACTTCCAGATATTTCGGACTTTATCATCTGGAAAACGGTGAACCGCACAATATCGCCATGCCTCTGTGGCACTGGGGTAAATTTTATGAGCAGCTGATCCGCACGATCATGGATGGAACCTGGAAATATGATGACAATTATGAAACAAAAGCGATCAACTACTGGTGGGGACTTTCTGCCGGCGTTGTAGATGTCATCCACTCCCAGAATCTGCCGATCGGAACGAGACGTCTGATCCGGCTTCTCAAAGACAACATCACCAGGGGAGAATTCAATCCGTTCTCGGGAGTTCTGTACTCTCAGGATGGAATGGTACAGTCAGATCCGAACAAGGCTCTTTCTCCGGAAGAGATCATCACCATGGACTGGCTGGCAGAAAACGTTGTCGGTTCGATTCCGACACGAAAAGAATTAACAGAGCAGGCCAAACCGGTTACACAGCAGTCTGGCCTTGAGAATTAGAGGGGAAACGCAATAAATGAAAATACTTGCCATAGCGGATGAAGAATCCAAGTATCTGTGGGATTATTTCGAAAAAAGCAAACTGGAAGGGATCGATCTTATCATCTCCTGTGGAGATCTGGATCCGAGATATCTTTCTTTTCTTGCTACGTTTACATCGGCGCCGGTCCTTTATGTTCACGGGAACCACGATGACAAATACGAAAGGATCCCGCCGGAGGGCTGCATCTGCATTGACGACAAACTTTTTGTCTATGAAGGAATAAGGATCCTGGGGCTTGGCGGTTCCATGAGATACAAGCCAGGCGTCCATCAATATACAGAATGGGAAATGCAGAAGAGAGTGCTGAAACTCTACCCGAAGATCTGGTTTAGGGGAGGCTTCGACATCCTCGTGACCCATTCCCCTGCCTACCAGCTAAACGACGGCAGAGATCTCCCGCACCAGGGCTTCAAGATCTTCCGCCGCCTTATGGGAAAATACCACCCCAAATACTTCCTCCACGGACACGTCCACATGTCATACGGAAGAAAACACAAACGCTACGACAAATACGAAGAAACCAACGTGATCAACGCCTTCGACCGCTGCGTCTTCGAATTCGAAGCCGAAGAACCCGGGAAGGAGCTGGAATAAAGATTATTTGTCAAGAAAAAACACTTGATATAGATTTCTGAGAAAGACAGGAAATACAAGGCTTTGCGGGAGATGGAATTTGATTCTGTGACAAATTTGTGACAAATGGAGAAAAATTCATAGAAATACCGAGATCAGGCATATTGATTTCCGGAAATACATATGCTATAATTGCCATAGGCAAAAAAAGAAGTAATAATGTTCAATGCAAAGCGAAAGCCCTCAGTACTGGGAATACTGGGGGCTTTCTTTTTGTGCTTTTACGGTGCGCTAACCGAGGCTAGTTGCTGTTGTTATCGCTTGTCTAACCATTTGTTGATGAGGTGGCAAACCACACCAGCCGCAACAGCGATTAAAAAAGAAGTAATTGGATCCAATACAAAGCACCTCCCCTCTGTTGCCAGATTTGGGAGCAGCAACGTATATAGTATAGCATAAATAAGAACAAATTGCTCTTTGGCGCGTGAGCTAAAATCATAACAGCAAGAAAAATACTATGAGAAGGCTGGTGAAATTATGTTAGCAGTAACTTATTCTATAATCAGAAATAAGTTAAAGGATTATTGCAATCAGGCAACAGACAATCACGAGACAGTCATTGTTACTCGTAAAGGTGAAAAGAACGTTGTAATCATGAGTCTTGAAAAATATAATCAGCTCGAAAAGGCTGCCCGCAATGCAGAATATCTTGCCATGATAGATCGAGGAATTACTCAGTTGTTAGCAGGAAAAGGCCAGGAGCATGAACTAATTGAGGCGGATGAATGAGTTCTGATTAATGTTCAATGCAAAGCAAAATCCCTCAGAGTGGCAGATCTGAGAGACTTTTTTGGGGGAGGATTTTGAGAAAGAATGGGATAAAGGTTATCTGGTTGTAATGGCGAAGTACAAAAATCTGAATGAGGTAGAGTAGTATATTGATCTTGTTCCGATTCTTCAAAATTTATATTATGATGTAGATGAATTCCTTACACCGGTAAAGGAGGTTCAGATTGACTATGCAGCTTGATATTAAAAAGATAGCAGATGCAGCAGATATGATCATTAATGGGTATGCTTAATCTGAATAAACCAAACCATGCAGCGGTTATATATGATAATAAGATAGTGGAAACTAATATGGATGATATCGAAAATCAGATAGTACTGGATTATTATTTGAACAATAAGCAGTTTATGGAGGATTAGCCATGCCCAAATATTATGAATTTAAAGTATGTGGCTATTGTAAGAAAAATCAGAGCTTTTATTAAAGAACACTATAAAGAAATGTACCTGAAATGGATTGAGATTGCTGATACCGGTTTTTATGGTGAAAAATAGTAAACATTAAGCAATTATAAAAAGATATGTGAATTTTGTGGTAAAGATGAAATAAGAAAAATTAACTTTGTCAAGAAAAAACACTTGACACCCGCACCAAAATAAGTTATGATACCCAAGGTGGTTACAAATGGAAAAAATTGTGGAACAGACATTGTTATATGATTTTTATGGAGAATTGCTTACAGAGCGGCAGCAGCAGGTATATGAGAGCGTTGTTCTGGAGGATTATTCTCTGAGTGAGGTGGCAGAGGAACTAGGGATCAGCCGCCAGGGTGTTCATGATATGATCAAGCGCTGCAATCATACACTGGAAGAATACGAGGGCAAGCTTCATCTGGTAGAGAAGTTCCTGAGTATCAGAGAGCAGGTCCGTCGGATCAAACAGATCGCAGCCACTTATCAGGCACAGGAGATCACAGAGATCTCCAATGAAATTTTAGAGGAGTTATAACGCATGGCATTTGAAAGCTTGACGGAAAAATTGCAAAATGTATTCAAAAAGCTGAGAAGTAAAGGCCGACTTACAGAGGAAGATGTTAAGATTGCTCTGAAAGAAGTCAAGATGGCTCTTCTTGAGGCGGATGTAAACTTTAAGGTCGTGAAGCAGTTCACGAAATCTGTACAGGAACGTGCAGTCGGACAGGATGTAATGAACGGACTGAATCCTGGACAGATGGTGATCAAGATCGTTAATGACGAACTTGTAAGCCTGATGGGAAGCGAGACAACAGAGCTTCCCCTGAAACAGGGAAATGAGATTACCGTACTGATGATGGCAGGTCTTCAGGGTGCAGGTAAGACAACCACAGTTGCCAAACTTGCAGGCAAGCTCAAATCCAAGGGAAAACGACCGCTCCTAGTCGCATGTGACGTCTATCGTCCGGCAGCGATCACACAGCTTCAGGTCAATGGCGAGAAGCAGGGCGTAGAAGTTTTTTCCATGGGAGACAAGCAGAACCCGGTTGACATTGCAAAGGCAGCAATCGAGCATGCCAAAGCCAATCAGCAGAATGTAGTTCTTCTCGATACCGCAGGCCGTCTTCATGTTGATGAAAACATGATGCAGGAACTTGCAGATATCAAGGCGAACATACAGGTAGATGCAACACTTCTCATTGTAGATGCAATGACAGGTCAGGATGCGGTAAACGTAGCCAAGACTTTTGTTGATAAGGTCGGGATCGATGGTGTGATCCTTACCAAGATGGATGGCGACACCCGAGGCGGTGCGGCACTTTCCATCAAAGCAGTAACCGGAAAGCCGATCCTCTATGTAGGTATGGGTGAGAAGCTTTCAGATCTGGAGCAGTTCTATCCGGAACGTATGGCTTCCAGAATTCTGGGAATGGGAGATGTGATGAGCCTCATCGAGAAAGCAGAGGCGGCACTCGACCAGGATCAGGCAGCAGAAATGCAGAAGAAGCTCAAAAAGATGGACTTCGACTTCAACGACTATCTGACCAGTATGGAGCAGATGAACAAGATGGGCGGTATCGGCAGCATCCTCAACATGCTCCCGGGAATCGGCAACAAGGCCAAGGATCTCGAGGACATGATCGATGAGAAAGCACTTGACCGTACCAAAGCGATCATCCTTTCCATGACCCCGGCAGAGCGGACCAATCCGGGAATCCTCAATGTATCCCGCAAGAACCGCATCGCCAGAGGCGCAGGAGTTGACATCGCAGAAGTCAATCGTCTGGTCAAACAGTTTGAGCAGAGTAAGAAACTCATGAAACAGATGCCTGGAATGATGGGCGGTAAAATGGGTAAAAGAGGCGGCTTCAAGCTTCCTTTTTAAATAAATCAACCAATAAAAATACAAAGATATCATAATGGAGGAAACAAAAAATGGCAGTTAAAATCAGATTAAGAAGAATGGGACAGAAA
>NZ_FR886764.1:0-8882 GCF_000436615.1 Blautia sp. CAG:237 | reverse complement strand
CCTTTTTATAGAATCGTAGTTGCAGATTCCCGCAGTAAACGTGACGGAAAATGCATCGCTGAGATCGGAACATACGACCCGAACATCGAGCCAAGCGCATACAAAGTAAACGAAGAAGAAGCTAAAAAATGGCTTGCTGCTGGTGCTCAGCCAACAGACGTTGTTGCAAGAATCTTCAAAGAGGCCGGAATCGAGAAATAAGAAATACTTTACGGAAGGTATTTCTAAAGTCCTGTCATAGACAGTACAGGGAGGTATGTAATGAAAGAATTAGTTGAAGTAATTGCAAAATCTCTTGTCGAGCATCCGGATGAGGTGGTAGTCACCGAAAACGAAAAAGAAGATGCAGTTATCATTGAACTGAAAGTAGGCCCTTCCGACATGGGAAAGGTCATTGGAAGACAGGGACGTATTGCCAAGGCAATCCGTACAGTAGTTAAGGCGGCTTCTTCAAAGAGCAGCAAAAAAGTAATTGTAGACATTCTGCAATAAAGAAAGAATCGGAGCTGTGGAAACATAGCTCCTTTTTACATCTTAAAGGGAGTTTTTTATGGAAGATTTATTAAAGGTCGGAGTGATCACTACCACACATGGAGTGAGAGGCGAAGTAAAGGTATATCCTACCACAGACGATGCAGAGCGTTTTCTGGATCTGGATTATGTGATGCTGGATACAGGAAAAGAATACCGCAGACTGGATATCAAGAACGTAAGATTTTTCAAAAACCTTGCGATCCTCAAATTTGACGGCATCGACAATATCAATGATATCGAGAAATACAAAGGATGCAGTCTCTGGATCCCGAGAGAAGAAGGCCAGGAGCTCGGAGAGGATGAGTACTATATTGCAGATCTTCTGGGAATGAATGTGGTATTAGAAGACGGAACAGAATTCGGGACACTCAAAGATGTCATGGAGACAGGAGCAAATGATGTCTATATCATCAACTCCAAAGAACACGGCGAAGTGCTCCTTCCGGCGATCAAAGAGTGCATTTTGAATGTAGATCTGGAAAGCAATACAATGACCATACATTTGATGAAGGGACTTATATAAATGAATTTTCATGTTTTGACACTTTTTCCGGAAATGATCCAGCAGGGAATGAACACCAGCATCATCGGACGCGCAATCACAGGAGGCTATCTTTCTGTGGAAGCCATCAACATCCGCGATTATGCGTTCAACAAACACCAGAAAGTCGATGATTATCCTTACGGCGGCGGCGCAGGTATGCTGATGCAGGCAGAGCCTGTCTACCTCGCTTACCAGTCCATCGAGGAAAAAATCGGCTACAGACCGCGCGTGGTCTACCTGACTCCACAGGGCAGCGTCTTTAACCAGACTATGGCGAAAGACTTTGCCAAAGAAAAGGATCTGGTTTTCCTGTGTGGACATTACGAAGGGATCGATGAGCGTGTACTTGAAGAAGTAGTCACAGATTTGGTTTCCATCGGCGATTACGTGCTCACAGGCGGCGAGCTTCCGGCAATGGTCATGATGGATTCCATTTCCAGAATGGTCCCGGGAGTCTTAAGCAACCAGGAATCCGGCGAGACGGAATCTTTTGCCGGAAATCTTCTTGAATATCCACAGTACAGCCGTCCAGAAGAATGGCACGGCAAAAAAGTCCCTCCTGTCCTTTTATCGGGACACCATGCCAATATCGAAGCATGGCGGAGAGAGCAGTCCATTCTGCGCACGGCGAAAAACCGACCGGATCTTCTCAAGAAGGCAGACCTCACCAACAAAGAATGGAACCAGGTCCGCCAGTGGAGAAAACAATGGAAAGAAGAAAAAGAACAGAACGATAAGGAGTAATTATGAAAACATCAGATTTTTATTATGATCTTCCGAAGGAACTGATCGCACAGGATCCGCTGGAAGACCGCAGTTCTTCCAGGCTTCTTCATCTTTCTATGAAAGACGGATCCATGGAACACAGACATTTTACAGACATTCTGGACTATCTGAATGAGGGAGACTGTCTGGTCATCAACGATACGAGAGTTATCCCGGCGCGTCTGTACGGACACAAGGAAGAGACAGGAGCCCTGATCGAGATCCTGCTTCTGAAACGCCGCGAGAATGACATCTGGGAATGTCTCGTAAAACCAGGCAAGAAAGCAAGACCGGGCGCAAAGATCACTTTTGGAGACGGAATCTTAAAGGGTGAGATCATCGACATCGTTGATGAAGGAAACCGCCTGATCCAGTTCCACTATGACGGAATCTTTGAGGAGATCCTGGATCAGCTTGGCGAGATGCCTCTGCCTCCGTACATCACACATAAATTAAAAGACAAGAACCGTTATCAGACCGTATATGCCAAGAACGACGGCTCCGCAGCAGCACCGACAGCCGGACTTCACTTCACGAAAGAACTTCTGGAGCAGGTGAAGGCAAAGGGCGTCAAGATCGCACATGTGACACTTCACGTAGGACTTGGAACCTTCCGTCCGGTCAAAGTAGATGATGTAGAACAGCATCATATGCATTCAGAATTCTATATGGTAGAAGAAGATCAGGCAAAACTCATCAACGATACCAAGAAAGCAGGCGGACGTGTGATCTCCGTAGGAACCACAAGCTGCCGTACCCTGGAATCAGCAACCGGTGAGGACGGGATTCTTCTCGCAGGAAGCGGCTGGACAGAGATCTTTATCTATCCGGGCTACAGATTCAAGATGATCGACGGACTAATCACCAACTTCCACCTGCCGGAATCCACCCTGATGATGCTGGTTTCCGCTCTTGCAGGCAAGGAAAACATTATGGCAGCTTATGAGGAAGCAGTACGCCAGAAGTATCGCTTTTTCTCCTTCGGCGACGCCATGCTCATCCTGTAAATCTTGACAAATTAGGGACAAACTATTTCTCACAAAGAGGACTACCCTTTTTTCTCCATATTTGCTATAATAGGCATATTGGAGGAAAGAGGGTTTTATTTTTTTATCTTCTAACACCGTGGCAGAATAAAATACCCAAAGGAGAAGGATATATATGGATACACCAACAATCGCACAATATTATAGAGAAACAGACCCGGCTAAACGTAAGGAACTTTTGGATCAGGCAATTGCCGAGGAAGGCGCTACAGAGGAGAATCAGGCCCGCAGGGAGATCTGGGATGCCCGCTACAGCATGAAATCTGATCTTGGAGGTCAGGCAGATGGTTATCTGAAGTTCTGGATGACGATCGAATTCAACCGTACTTCCGGAAACAGATGGTTTACTTCCAAAGGTGCGCGTAAGGGACTTCAGAAGGAACTGGATCAGGTGCACTTTCATGAGCTTGCAGCGAAAAGTGAACTGCACAGAGAACTCATTTATCGGGAGTGCGAACACCTTGTGAAGTTGTACATGGATCTCTGCCAGACAGACAAGAGTTATAATACAATACTCTGCGGACTTGTGACAATGAAGAAGGATGATGTCAAATCAAAACTTCAGAGAGATATTTATGAGACTGCTGTCAAAGTACCGAGAGAACTTGATATGGAACAAGAACTGGCACTGCTCACCAGAGCTGCCCGCAAAGTCTACGAGGATTATTTCCCGGGCGAGGGCGGACTGCCGGAATAAATTCCGCAAAATAACAAATACTACATATAAAAAACGGAGGCATCAATGAATTTAAACGAAGTGACTGCATACGAAGTCATCCAGAAAAAAAAATTAACTGATATCCGTTCTACAGGCTACCTGCTCCGGCACATCAAGACCGGAGCGAGGGTAATGCTCATTGAGAACGATGACGAAAACAAAGTGTTCAATATCGCTTTTCGAACCCCGCCGAAGAACAGCACAGGCGTTGCCCACATTCTGGAGCACAGCGTGCTTTGCGGATCCAGAGAATTTCCACTGAAGGATCCTTTTGTGGAACTGGTCAAAGGCTCTTTGAACACTTTTTTGAATGCCATGACTTATCCGGACAAAACCTGCTACCCGGTGGCAAGCTGCAACGATCAGGATTTCCAGAACCTGATGCATGTTTACCTGGACGCAGTTTTTTACCCGAATATTTACAAGAAAGAAGAGATTTTTCGCCAGGAAGGATGGAGCTACCATCTGGAACAGCCGGAAGGACCACTGACATACAACGGGGTTGTTTACAACGAAATGAAGGGAGCTTTTTCCTCTCCGGACGATGTCCTGGAGCGTGACATCATGAACTCTTTGTTCCCGGATATCACCTATGGCTGTGAATCCGGCGGAGATCCTGACAATATCCCGGATTTAAGCTACGAGGAGTTTCTTGATTTCCACAGAACGTATTATCACCCATCCAACAGCTATATTTATCTGTACGGAAATATGGACATGGTGGAGAAACTTGACTTTATCGACAAACATTATCTTTCCGCTTATGACAGCCTAAACGTAGATTCCGAGATCAGAGAGCAGAAGCCTTTTGCCGCAATGCAGGATCTGACCATGGAATATCCAGTTGCAGAGAGCGAGGGTGAGGAGGACAATGCATACCTTTCTTACAACGTTGTAGTGGGAACTGCTATGGACAGCCTCACCAGCATTGCATTTGAAGTCCTGGATTATGCACTCTTAAGTGCGCCGGGCGCACCGCTCAAGCAGGCACTTCTTGATGTCGGCATCGGTAAGGATATCTACGGTGCTTATGAGGATGGTATCCGTCAGCCATATTTTGACATTATCGCAAAGGGCGCAAATGCGGACAAAAAAGACGAATTTGTTTCCGTTATCCGCAAAGTCCTTCAGGATGTCATCACATCCGGAATTGACAAGAAAGCTCTGGAAGCCGGAATCAACTGCATGGAATTCCGCTACAGAGAGGCAGATTTCTCTTCCTATCCGAAGGGGCTGATCTATGGACTCGATATCCTTGGCAACTGGCTCTATGACGATGAACATCCATTTGCACAGGTAGAACTGATCCCGGTATTTGAGAAGCTGAAATCCCTCAAGAACACAGGATACTTCGAAGAACTGATCCGGAAATATCTCCTCGATAATCCACACGGATCTGTACTGACCCTTGTACCATCCAGAGGTCTTGCTGCAAGAAAGGCAAAAGCCCTGGAGGACAAACTTGCTGACTACCTGAATGGAATTTCCGAGGAAGAAAAACAGCAGATGGTACAGCGCACGAAGGATCTTGAGGCATACCAGGAAGCTGAGGAAGATCCGGAAGCAGCCAAATGCATTCCGATGCTTAAGCGCGAGGATATTCGCAAGGAAGCAGATAAATTCTACAATGAAGAACTGGATGTGGACGGAAGTCTTTTCCTGTATCACGACGTTCCGACCAATGGAATCGGCTATCTGGATCTGATGTTTGACCTTAAGAGCCTTTCACCGGACAAAGTACTATATCTCGGACTCCTGAAATCCGTACTCGGTTATGTGAATACCGCACATTACACCTATGGAGAACTTTCAAATGAGATCAATGCCGAGACAGGCGGGATCGTGTGCGGCGTGGAAGTGTTTGACCGCGCAGACTCTGTCGATGAATACCGTGCATTCTTCGGAGTGAAGGGCAAGGTAATGTACCCTAAGACAGATGTTATGTTCCGCATGATTCGTGAGATCCTCAATACCTCTGATGTGACAGACACCCGCAGACTTCATGAGATCATCTCAAGAGTCAAATCAAGAGCACAGTCAAGTCTGGTGAGTGCAGGACATTCCACAGCTGTACTCCGTGCTGCATCCTATGGTTCACCGATGGCTGCGTTCCAGGATGCGATGGCAGGAATCGCTTACTACCAGTTCATCGAGAAACTGGATAAGGAATTTGAAGAGCGCAAGGATGAGATCATTGAGAACCTTAAATCCCTGATGACTGAGATCCTCCGCCCGGAAAACTTAAGCGTCAGCTACACCGGCGAGAGAGAATCTCTGGAAACGATGCAGAAACAAGTCAGAGAATTAAAGAAAACTCTTCATCAGGAAGCAGTCGAAACTTCTCCGGCACCGATGATCTGCGAGAAAAAGAACGAAGGCTTCATGACCTCCGGACAGGTACAGTACGCGGCACAGGCAGGAAACTTCCGCAAGAAAGGCTTTGCATACACAGGTGCACTCAATATCCTCAAAGTCGCTTTAAGCTACGATTATCTCTGGATCAACATCCGTGTCAAAGGCGGCGCTTATGGCTGCATGAGCGGATTCAAATACAGTGGCGAGAGCTTCTTCGTATCTTACCGTGATCCGCATCTGAAACGCACTTACGATGTTTTTGCAGGAATCCCGGATTATGTACGTGGATTTAAGGCTGACGAGCGTGAGATGACAAAATACATCATCGGAACGATCAGCGGCAAAGACGTACCGAAGACTCCGCAGATGAAAGGCAATGCATCCAAGGGAGCATACTTCTGCGGCGTGACAGAAGAGATGATGCAGAAAGAACGTGACGAGATCCTGAATGCACAGGCAGAAGACATCCAGGCACTGGCTCCGCTGATCGAGGCGATCCTGTCCGATGAAGAGATCTGTGTTGTAGGAAGTGAACCAAAAGTACAGAAAGAAGAGACACTCTTTGGAAGCATCAGCCCGCTGATCAACGGCTGATCCAGGGAGCAGTTTAGGAGTAAATATGAAAGATAATTTTAAATCCGGATTTACAGCGATCATCGGCCGTCCAAATGTCGGAAAATCCACATTGATGAACCATCTGATCGGTCAGAAGATCGCGATCACATCCAAGAAACCGCAGACGACCAGAAACCGTATCCAGACCGTATATACCTGTGAGGACGGTCAGATCGTCTTCCTCGATACCCCTGGTATCCACAAGGCAAAAAACAAGCTGGGCGAGTACATGGTCCAGGTAGCAGAGAGAACACTCAAAGATGTCGATGTGATCCTCTGGCTGGTAGAGCCGACGACCTTTATCGGCGCAGGAGAACGTCACATTGCAGAGCAGCTTAAGGGCTTACATCTGCCGGTCATCCTTGTGATCAACAAGGTCGATACCGTTGACAAGGACGAGATCCTCAAGGCGATCGACACCTACCGTAAACTTTATGAATTTGATGAAATCATTCCATGCTCTGCACTGCGCAACCAGAACACAGAGGATATCGTCCCGTGCATTCTGAAATACCTGCCATACGGACCGATGTTCTACGATGAGGACACCGTAACAGACCAGCCGCAGAGACAGATTGCCGCAGAGATCATCCGTGAGAAGGCACTTCACGCGCTTGATGCTGAGATCCCGCATGGAATCGCAGTCGCTATCGACAGCATGAAAGAGCGTCCTGGCAAAAACAACCTCGTAGACATCGAAGCAACGATCATCTGCGAGAGAGACTCTCACAAAGGAATCATTATCGGCAAACAGGGTGCCATGCTCAAAAAGATCGGCAGCAATGCCCGCTATGAGCTGGAACGCATGCTGGATGCCAAGGTCAACCTGAAGATCTGGGTCAAAGTCCGCAAAGACTGGCGTGACAGTGACTTTATGATTAAAAACTTTGGTTACGACAAGAAGGAAATCTGATAAATGAGTGATCTGATCACCGTGCAGGGAGTTGTGATCTCTGCGATGCCGATCGGCGAATATGACAAGAGAATCGTTCTGCTGACCAGAGAGAGGGGCAAGATCTCCGCTTTTGCCAAAGGTGCAAGACGGCCGAACAGCCCGTTTCTGGCAGCAGCAGATCCTTTTGTGTTTGGAACTTTTACCCTGTTTGAAGGCAGGAGCAGCTATAATCTGAACCAGGTGTCCGTATCCCACCATTTCGTAGAACTGGCGGCGATGCAGCCTGGGGTCTATTATGGCTATTACTTCCTGGAACTGGCAGATTACTTCGGGCGTGAGGGAACGGACGAGAGGGAGATGATGAACCTTCTCTATGTCACAGTCAAAGCCCTTCTGAATCCGAAGATGGACAACCCTCTGATCCGCTGCATCTTTGAACTGCGGACGATGGTAGAGGAGGGACTCTGCCCGGAGCTTTTTCAGTGCGCGCAGTGCGGACGTGAGGAGATTCCGGAAGGACAGGTGTTTTTTTCGCAGGATCTCCACGGCATCCTGTGCCAGAAATGCGCATCCGGACAGAAAGGAACTCTTCGGATTTCGCCTTCGGCACTTTATGCCATGCGCTTTATAGCGACAGCACCGATGGGAAAGCTGTATACTTTTACTGTGAAGGATGAAGTGCTTCTGGAACTGGAGCACATCATACATAGATATACGGCTGCAAACACGGACAAAAGGTTCCGAAGTCTCCAGATTCTGGAGGTTATGAAATAAAAAAGTTGAAATATATTGAAAATGCGGTATAATGAGAACACTTAGGTTTTCACCAATAAAACAATGAGGAGAGATATCATGGAAAAAACAATGGAGAAAATTGTTGCTCTGGCAAAAGCCAGAGGATTCGTTTATCCTGGTTCAGAAATTTATGGAGGTCTTGCAAATACCTGGGACTACGGTAACCTTGGCGTTGAACTCAAGAACAACGTAAAGCGCGCATGGTGGCAGAAATTTGTTCAGGAATCCCCGTACAATGTCGGTGTAGACTGTGCGATCCTGATGAATCCGCAGACATGGGTAGCATCCGGTCATCTTGGCGGATTCTCCGATCCTCTGATGGACTGTAAGGAATGCCACGAGCGTTTCCGTGCAGACAAGCTGATCGAGGATTTCTGCGGAGAGCATGACATTGCGATCGAAGGAAGCGTAGATGCATGGTCCCAGGAGCAGATGATGAACTTCATCAAGGATCACGAAGTTCCGTGTCCGTCCTGCGGCAAGCACAACTTCACAGATATCCGTCAGTTCAACCTGATGTTTAAGACATTCCAGGGTGTAACTGAGGACGCCAAGAACACTGTTTACTTAAGACCTGAAACAGCACAGGGTATCTTTGTAAACTTCAAGAACGTA
>NZ_FR886763.1:81417-100750 GCF_000436615.1 Blautia sp. CAG:237 | reverse complement strand
GATTTCTGCTTTTTGATAAAGTTAATGACATTGCGTATTTTGAGGACTTTGCGGATGGGAGAATTTTCTGTTACTTATGAGGCAATGCTTGGAAACAGGAAAGTAGCTGTCAAAGAGTTTTATAACAGGGGCTGTATGTACCGGCAGGGTAACAAAGTTGTTCTGACAAATGAAGAAGACCAGCAGGAATTTGAGAAAGCAAAGCAGAAATTTGTAGAAGAGGCACGACGGCTCAGTAAGTTTGCCTCACAGCCGAATGTGGTTCGGGTGTATGGCTATTTTGAAGCAAATAATACGGTTTATATTATCATGGAGTTTCTCGATGGTCCCGGGCTGAATGAATATTTCCGAAAAAAAGGAAGAGTAGAGGCGGCAGAGATGTTTGGCATGCTGCTTCCGGTAATGCGGACACTGGACAAAATTCACGAGTCCGGAATCATTCACAGAGATATCAGTCCGGATAATATTAAATTTGCACAAAATGATGCTTCAGGGACAGGATTGAAGCTGATGGATTTTGGGTCTGCCAGAGATTATCTGAACAGAAATACCTATACTATGGAACTGAAGGATGGCTATGCTCCGCTGGAGCAGTACTCAGAACATGAACAGGGACCATGGACAGATGTTTATGCGCTCAGTGCAGTTATATATCGTGGAATCACAGGACAGAGACCAATGAGATCCGTCAGACGGGCAGAACATGATGATCTGCGCATGCCGTCGCAGCTCGGAATCCCGATTCCTCCTGTAATAGAAGAAATATTAAAAAGAGGACTGAGTATTCGGAAAGAAAACCGCTATCAGAAAATGGCGTCTATGATAAAAGATGTAGAAAAATTTTCGGGAGGAATGTGAAATGAGAGAAGCAGCAGAGAAACGACGGAAATTGTGGATACTGTTACTGGCTGTAATCTGCAGTAGCTTTGTAGTGGCAAACAGCAGTGTGATGCCTGTTCAGGCGGCAGAAGATACGGATGCGAATACCGGGGAAGTTGTGACTTCCGGCACATTTGGAGAATATAATGGAGAAATCTATACTGTGGATAAGGTTGCAAAGAAAGGGTATCACTGTATCTCCGGACAGTACAAAGATACGATGGCAATTTATCAGGACAAGATCTACTGGCGCAAATCCAGCACAGTTTCTGGTCAGTCGAGTGAGATCATCCGTATGGATCTGGATGGAGATAATCAGACGGTTCTTACAAATTCAGCGAAACCTAATGCAAAATTCTGTATCTATAATAATTATCTGTATTATACCTCCGGTGATGGCAGTCAGAACTACGATGGAAGAAAGATTGATCTTGCGACAGGAGAGGATGTAGAGAGCGGCAGTTATGTTTTTCGTTATGGAAATGAAAAGATATGGGTCTCTACGGGGATTGAAGACGGAGACTGGTATGTTTCAGAGCCCGGATTTGAAAATATACAGAAGGACGGCAGTATCGAAGGTTCTGTACTGGGAATCGTAGGAAGCAAAGTCTGCTATATCTATCAGGATGGTGATACCTGGACAACCTGTGGATATGATATAAAAACAGGAAAGAAAGTAGTTCTTGAAAAGGGAAATGCTTCCAGATCAGTTGTCACAGGAGATGGACTTTACTACAAAAAGGCAGAAGATGAAAATACTGTACTGTACAGAAGAAATATGCGAGATGGTTCTGTATCACAATACGATTTTGGCGGAATGAATCTGTATATAAGTGGCTGTAATGAAGTTGGAGATGCGACTTTCTTTATACAGTTCCTGCCGGATCAGGGTGAAAATAACACAGAATTATGGAGACTGGACCGCAGTACCGGGGAAAAAGAACGGATTGCTACCTGGTACAATGAAAATGCAGAAAATGCAGCAGAGGAACCATAAATACAAAAAAATGCCTCAGGGCAGTTTTTTATTAAAGAAACAGAAACTTGTATAGAAAAGAATGCAGTCAGAATCGTGTGGAATGCTTGCTGTAAACTGGCAGAAATGCTATATTTATTTTACAGACATAAATAAGAAAAGAATCGCTGTTTTTTGTATGGCGGGATCAGCTGTACAGGGAAGAGCGGGATGCGGAGGCATAGATCATGTTTAAAAAAATAGGAGATGAACGTGCATTTAACGGGATTCTGAATCAGATCATAGATAATATCCAGAATGGAAAACTAAAGGCAGGTGACGCACTTCCGGCAGAGCGGACAATGGCAGAGACTATGGGCGTGTCCAGACCGGCGGTAAGAGAAGTACTGCGGGCACTGGAACTGCTTGGGATCATCAAACCGGTTCCGGGAGGCGGGAATTATATTACTGAGAATCTGGATACCTGGCTGATCGGGCCTTTGACTATTCTTTTTAAGCTGAATAATGGATATCTGAAACAGAACCAGCAGTTCCGTGCAGCATTGGAGAGAGAAGCGGCAATCCTTGCTGCAAAGAAATGTACTCCGCTGGATGCAGCAGAACTCTGGATGATCCTCGACCGTCTGGATTCAGAGGAAGATGAGAAGACAAGGGGAGAGCTGGACCGTGAACTTCACACCAAAATTGCAAAGATCGCGGATAATCCGATGGTCTACAGTGTTCTGGCAGCAGCAGACCAGCTCACGGACAACATTGTATCCGGCACCAGAGATTATATCATGAGAAAAAATAATTCATCCAAAGACATAGATGAGCAGCATCACCGTCTGGTAGAGGCAATCATCAACAACGATGTGGAACAGGCAGAACACTGCATGTCTGAACACATGGATACGATCGAGCGTTATATGGATGAAATGCAGAAAGAGTGCAAACCAGAGGGAAAACGTATCTGAAAGTGTTGAAAGTAAATAATGAATAGATTACAATAGAGACATTAAAACAGCAACATCAAAATACTAAGATTCCACGGAGGATAACAGAAATGGATTACGCAAAAGAATCTTTAAGATTACATGGAGAATGGAAGGGCAACATCGGACCGGAAGCCGGCATGCCTGTTATGGAAGGAAAATGTGCATTATTCAAGGCTTTTGGTGATGTAGATGCATTCCCGCTCTGTATCAAGAGCAATGATGTGGATTAGATTGTAAATACGATTTATCTGATCTCAGGATCTTTTGGCGGAGTCAATCTGGAGGATATTTCCGCACCGAGATGTTTCGAAATCGAAAAGAAGCTCAAAGAAAAATGTGACATACCGATTTTCCACGATGACCAGCACGGAACTGCGATCGTAGTATCTGCGGGGCTGACTAATGCGCTCAGACTTGTGAATAAGAAATTCTCAGAGGCCAGGGTAGTCATCAATGGTGCCGGATCTGCAGGTATTTCTATCTGTAAACTCCTTCTGGAACTTGGAATCGGTGATGTTGTTATGGTTGAACGCAAGGGAATCCTTGCACCGGGAGAAGAGTGGATGAACCCGGCACAGAAAGAAATTGCAGAAAAGACAAACAAAGAACAGATCCATGGAGACCTCAAGACTGCTATGAAGGGCAGAGATATCTTTGTCGGCGTATCTGCACCGAATATTGTCACAGCAGAGATGGTAAGCACAATGGCAGACGATGCGATCGTTTTTGCCATGGCAAACCCGCCACCGGAGATCATGCCGGATGAGGCAAGAAAAGGCGGAGCCAGAGTTATTGCAACAGGACGTTCTGATTTCCCGAACCAGATCAATAATGTACTGGTATTCCCGGGCGTGTTCAGAGGTGCTTTTGACGTAAGGGCAAGTGATATCAACGAAGAAATGAAGATTGCAGCAGCAAAGGCTATCGCAGATCTGATTTCAGATGAAGAACTTTTTGAGGACAATATTATTCCGAAGGCATTTGACAAGAGAGTGGGACCGGCAGTTGCGAAAGCAGTTGCAGAAGCGGCAAGAAAAACAGGCGGAGCCCGCATCTGACCGTATGATCCGGTAGTTGTATTTCAGGATGAAAAAAGAAGAAAATACAAGACTAAAAGAAATTCGAAGCCATGGGACCAAAACGTTCCCCTGCGCTGTATACAGAACAAGTTCAAAAGGTCAGGGTGTTATGGTGAAACATCACTGGCACGATGAAGTAGAGATGCTTTATTTTGATAAAGGTGGCTTTCTTTTGGAAGTCAACATGGAAGTTTATCCGGTTGAATCCGAATGTATCTGTTTCATTAATCCGGGAGAACTGCACAGCATTACAAAAATCTGCTCAGAGGAGTCGGGAGAGGACGCAATTGTGTTTCACCCGGCTGTCCTGAGTTTTGAATCTTATGATGCAGCGCAGATAGAACTGCTCCAGCCGATCCAGAACGGGCGGCTGCTTTTTCCGAGGCAGATTTTTCCAGGAGATGCTGTTTTTGAGGAGATTCGCCAGTATTTCAAAGAGATCCTGATGATTTTTCACAAAGACGGGACGGAGAAACTCTGGATGACCAAAGGCGGCGTTACCGATGATGTGGTGAGCCAGATGTACATTAAGTCCTCTTTGCTCCGGATCCTTGCAGTTCTGTGGAAATATCAGCTTTTTACTGTTATGACGGAGAATGGCAATAAGCGTGTTGAAGAGATCAAGAAAGTTCTTTCTTATATAAAGGGACACTATGACGAAAAAATATACATAAGAGATCTGGCGAAACTCATTAATATGAATGAACAGTATTTCTGCCGCTTTTTTAAGAAAAGCATCGGACGTTCACCGATGGTATATATCAATGAGTTTCGGATCCGTCAGGCAATGCATTTTCTGGAGGATACGGACGAGTCTGTGACAGAAGTTGCAATGGAGTGTGGATATAATAATCTCGGTAATTTTCTGCGGGAGTTTCACAGGCAGACGGGGACAACACCTCTGAAGTACAGAAAGAACAGCCAGAATAAGAAGAAATCTTTGACAAATATCTAAAGAATAGGTACAATAGCAGATATGTGAAAGGGGATTAAGATATGGCAAACTGGGAAAACAATATCCGCAAAGTTGTTCCGTATACTCCGGGAGAACAGCCAAATCAGCCGGATATGATCAAACTGAATACAAATGAAAACCCATATCCGCCGGCACCGGGAGTACGAGAAGTGCTTCGCAATATGGATACCGATACACTGAGACTTTATCCGGATCCGGCAGCACTGGATCTTGTACGCGCAATTGCTGATACTTACGGGCTTTCGGATAATCAGGTGTTTGTAGGCGTAGGGTCTGATGATGTACTTGCAATGAGTTTCCTTACTTTCTTTAACAGTGAGAAACCAATCCTGTTTCCGGATATCACTTATTCTTTCTACGATGTATGGGCAGATCTTTTCCGTATTCCGTATGAGAGGCCGGCACTGGATGAGCATTTCCACATTCGCAAAGAAGATTACTTCGGGGAAAATGGAGGAATTGTATTTCCGAATCCAAATGCACCAACAGGTGTGGTAATGCCGCTTTCTGAAGTGGAGGACATTGTTGCACACAATCAGGATGTGATTGTGATCGTAGATGAAGCCTATGTGGATTTTGGCTCACAGTCAGCGCTTCCTCTCATCGAAAAATACGAGAATCTTCTGATCGTTCAGACATTTTCCAAGTCCAGGTCTATGGCGGGAATGAGAATCGGTTTTGCAATGGGTTCACCGAAACTGATTAAATATCTGAATGATGCCAAATATTCTTTCAACTCTTATACTATGGACAGAACCGCCCTGGCAGCAGGTGTGGCAGCAGTCAAAGATCAGGAGTATTTCTGCGAGACTTGTCATAAAATCATAGAGACAAGAGAGTGGACAAAGAAGGAACTCAGCAAACTCGGCTTTTCTTTTGAGGACTCCAAGGCAAACTTTATTTTTGCAACGCATGAGACCTGTCCGGCAGAGGATCTGTTTAAAGCACTGCGTGAACGCCACATCTATGTGAGATATTTCCAGGGTGGACGAACAGGAAATCATCTTCGCATTACTGTAGGAACCAGAGAAGAAATGGAAACTTTTATTGGATTCCTCAGAGACTATTTATCTGAATAAGGAGAAATATATTGGAAGTTTTAGTAAACTGGTTTACAAATACTCTTGGGCAGCATATCTCAAGAGAAATGGTGATCTTTATTATTTCCATGATTCCAATCCTGGAACTAAGGGGCGGACTTCTGGCAGCATCGCTTCTTAATATATCTATGGTGAAAGCGATTCCCATCTGTATTTTAGGAAATATAATTCCGATCCCGTTTATTCTGTTGTTTATCAAACAAATCTTCAAATGGCTCAAAAAAACAAAAATTTTCCGTGGACTTATTATAAAAATGGAAAACCGTGCAATGGGCAAGAGTGACCAGATCAAGAGATATGAATTTCTGGGGCTTTTGCTGTTTGTAGGAATCCCGCTTCCGGGAACCGGTGCATGGACAGGCTCACTGATCGCATCTCTTCTGGAAGTAGATATCAAGAAATCTTCGATCGCAATTTTCTGTGGTCTTATTATGGCAACTGTTATCATGAGTATAGTTTCTTATGGCGTTCTTGGAAATCTGATTCATTAAGGACCTGTAAGAAGAAAAATGAGAGGTTTTTTATGAGAGAAAAATATGAATCGTTGCCGCTGGCAACATTGAAAGACCTTGCAAAAGCAAGGGGATTAAGGGGGATTTCCACTCTGAGAAAGCCGGAACTGATCAACCGTATGCTTGAGGAGGATGAGAAGGAGGCTGCTCAGAAAGAATCTGCACCAAAGGTACAGAAGAGCGTTCAGACTGAAAAACCACAGGAAGTGGTGAGAGAACAGAGATATTTTGAACGGGCAAATGAAAAATCAGCACGTCAGAGTTTCAGAACTCGTGAAAACCGTACTTTTTATCATAATAATGAGAGACGAAATTATCAGGAGCGGAACAACTATCAGGAACGAAATCCGGAAGGTTATGCATATCGCAGTCAGGAGGACTATCAGGAGAGAACTCCGGAGTTTTTTAAAGCCCCGTCAGAGACAGCGCAGCTTGACAGCGGCGAGAAAGCAGATGGCATTCTGGAAGTGCTTCCGGATGGATACGGTTTTATCCGCTGTGAAAATTATCTGCCGGGAGAAAATGATATCTATGTTTCACCGTCCCAGATCCGCCGCTTCAATCTGAAGACCGGCGATATCCTTAAAGGAAGCATCCGCATCAAGACACAGGGTGAGAAGTTCAGTGCACTTCTCTATGTGGATTCGATCAATGGATTCCATCCAAGTGAAGGACAGAGACGTTATAATTTCGAAGATATGACTCCGATCTTCCCGAATGAGAGACTTCGTATGGAGCGTCCGGGCGGTACAGTTGCCATGCGTATCATGGATCTGTTAAGCCCGATCGGTAAAGGTCAGCGAGGCATGATCGTATCTCCACCGAAGGCTGGTAAGACCACACTTCTCAAGGATGTGGCCAAATCTATCCTCAAAAACAGCCCGAATATGCATCTCATCATTCTTCTGATCGATGAGCGTCCGGAGGAAGTAACTGATATCAAGGAAGAAATCCAGGGCAGCAATGTAGAGGTTATTTATTCTACATTTGACGAACTTCCGGAGCATCACAGACGAGTTTCAGAGATGGTCGTTGAGCGTGCACGCCGTCTTGTAGAGCATAAGCAGGATGTTACGATCCTCCTTGACTCCATTACGAGACTTGCCAGGGCATACAATCTCTGTGTAAATCCAAGTGGAAGAACGCTTTCCGGTGGTCTGGATCCGGCAGCCCTTCATATGCCGAAGAGATTTTTTGGCGCGGCACGTAATATGAGAGAGGGCGGAAGCCTGACGATCCTTGCAACGGCACTTGTAGAGACCGGAAGCAAGATGGACGATGTCATTTATGAAGAATTCAAGGGAACCGGTAACATGGAGCTTGTACTTGACCGTAAACTCCAGGAAAAACGAGTCTTCCCTGCAATCGATATTCAGAAATCAGGTACCAGAAGAGAGGATCTTCTTCTTAGTAAAGAAGAGCAGGAAGCTGTCTATAATATGCGTAAAGCGCTGAACAGCCTCAAGGCTGAAGATGCAGTAGAGCAGATCCTGAACATGTTCTCCAGGACAAAGACAAATGCAGAATTTGTCCAGATGGCAAAAAAACAGAAATTTTTATAAATAGCTTGCAATCCAATATTCATTGTGTTATAATCAGAAAGCTGTGAAATAGTAAATTCGTCAAATTAATACGAATAGAAAATAGAACGAACATAGAGAGGTGAAAATCATGCGTGAAGGAATCCATCCGAACTACTATCAGGCAACTGTAACCTGCAACTGTGGAAACACATTCGTAACAGGATCTACAAAGAAAGATATCCACGTAGAAATCTGTTCCAAATGCCATCCATTCTACACAGGACAGCAGAAAGCGGCTCAGGCTCGCGGACGTATTGATAAGTTCAACAGAAAATACGGCTTAAACAAATAATCAGACAGAATAAGAAACTAGAGAACAGGTTGAGGTTGGGAAATCTCAACCTTTCTTTGCTTCTGTGGATAATTGGAGTGATATATGAAACCATCAAACATTGGCGGACAGGCGGTAATGGAAGGTATCATGATGCGCCACAAGGACAAATATGCAGTTGCAGTACGCCGTCCGGATAAAGAAATAGAATTGAAGGTTGAGGATTACAAGTGCACCTTCGGTAAGGCTTCTTTCCTTAAGAAGCCGATCATCCGTGGTGTGGTCAGCTTTGTGGACGGACTTGTAGTCGGAACCAAGTGCCTCATGTACTCGGCAGAGATCGCAGGAGACGAGGAGGACGAGGATGAAGCGGCAAAGAATGCGAAACTTTCAGAGGAAGAACTTTCTGCCAAGAAAGAGAAGGAAGCAAAGCAGTTCCAGTGGCTTCTGTACATAACGGTTGCGATTTCCATTGTTGTCTCCGTAGCAGCTTTTATGCTGCTTCCGTATGCACTGGCAAGCCTTCTTCGTAAGGTCGGAGCTTCTGAGTTTGGAGTGACTGTGGCGGAGGCTTTTGTGAAACTGGCACTGTTTCTGGGATATATGTTCCTGATCTCCAGAATGAAGGATATCCAGAGGACCTTCATGTATCATGGAGCGGAGCATAAATGCATCAACTGTGTGGAGCATGGAATGCCTCTGACAGTAGAGAATGTAATGGCAAGCTCCAGACAGCATAAGCGTTGTGGAACCAGTTTCCTGTTTCTGGTCATGCTGGTGAGTATCTGCCTGCATTTTGTTTTTGTGCTGGTGCCTGTTTACTGGGTCCGCCTTTTTGGACGTCTCCTGATGGTGCCGGTCGTGGCGGGAATCTCCTTCGAGATGATTCAGTGGGCCGGAAGAACGGACAGCAAACTGGCAGATTTTTTCAGTAAGCCGGGTCTGGCAATACAGAAACTTACGACCAAGGAGCCGACACCGGACATGGTTGAGGTTGCAATCAAGGCAGTAGAAGCAGTTTTTGACTGGAAACAATATTTGAAAGATGAGTTCGGCTGGGAGCCGGAAGAAAAAAATGAGGAAGACCATGCAGACATTTCATGAGCTGTTGACTGAGGGAACACAGCTTCTTGTAAGTGCGGGGATTGAAGAAGCCAGGTTGGATGCCTGGCTCCTTCTGGAGTATACGGCAGATATCGGCCGTGCCTGGTACTATGCTCACCCGGAAACGGAAGCAGGAGAAAAAACAGCCCTCAAATATCTTGAATTATGTAAACAAAGAGCAGAGCATATCCCGCTTCAGCATCTGACACATCAGGCGTGCTTTATGGGATATGATTTTTATGTGGATGAGAGAGTCCTCGTGCCGCGGCAGGACACAGAGGTTCTGGCGGAGGAAGCACTGGACCGTCTGAAGGAGATCCCGAATCCGAAGATCCTGGATATGTGTACGGGATCTGGATGCCTGCTTTTAAGTATCCTTATGGAGAGATCGGATGCTTTTGGAACCGGCGTTGATATTTCTGAGGATGCACTTAAGGTTGCCGGACAGAACAGAAAAAACCTGAATCTCGAAGAACGGGCAGTTTTGGTACAAAGTGATACATTTTCGGGAGATTATTTTCAGAAAAACAGTGGAAATACATCCTTGGAATATGATATGCTTATTTCAAATCCGCCTTATATACCTACGGCGGATATTCAGCAGTTGATGGATGAAGTAAGGTTTCATGATCCGGTACTGGCTCTGGACGGGCGCGAGGATGGCCTTTATTTTTACCGCAGGATTACCGAACAGGCGGGCAGCTATCTCAAACCGGGCGGCTGGCTGATGTACGAGATCGGCTGTGAGCAGGGAGCAGATGTATCTGCGATCATGAGACAGAATGGCTTTGTCGATGTCGCTGTAAAGAAAGATCTTGCAGGACTTGACAGAGTGGTAATTGGTAAAAAGCAAATGCAGGAGGAACAGCATGTTTGATAAACTTGATGACTTGCTGATTCGTTTCGAGGAAGTTCTGAATGAACTCGGAGAACCGGGCGTGACAGACAACCAGGAACGTTTTCAGAAGCTGATGAAGGAACAGAGTGATCTGCAGCCTATCGTAGACACTTATACAGAATACAAGAAAAACAAAGAAACCATCCAGGACAGCCTTTCCATGCTGGAAGAGGAGAAGGATGAGGATATGCGCGAAATGCTCAAGGAAGAACTTTCCGATGCCAAGAAGCGCGTGGAAGAACTGGAACAGGAACTCAAGATCCTGCTTCTTCCAAAAGACCCAAATGACAGCAAGAACGTTATCGTGGAGATCCGTGCAGGTGCCGGCGGTGATGAGGCGGCGCTTTTTGCAGCAGAGATCTACCGTATGTATGTGAAATACGCAGAATCCAGAAGATGGAAGACAGAGATGATGAGTCTCAATGAGAACGGCATCGGCGGATTCAAGGAAGTTACTTTCATGATCCAGGGACAGGGCGCTTATTCCCGCCTGAAATATGAGAGCGGAGTACACCGTGTACAGCGTGTACCGGAGACAGAATCCGGCGGACGTATCCATACTTCCACCTGTACTGTAGCGATCATGCCGGAGGCAGAGGAGATCGACTTCCACCTGGATATGAATGACTGTAAATTTGACGTATTCCGTGCGTCCGGTAACGGTGGACAGTGTGTCAACACCACGGACTCTGCGGTACGTCTGACACATATTCCGACAGGAATCGTTATTTCCTGTCAGGATGAGAAATCCCAGCTCAAGAACAAGGACAAAGCACTCAAGGTACTTCGTTCCCGTCTGTATGAGATGGAACTGGCAAAGCAGCATGACGCAGAGGCAGAAGCAAGAAGAAGCCAGATTGGAACCGGTGACCGTTCCGAGAAGATCCGTACTTACAACTTCCCGCAGGGACGTGTGACAGACCACAGGATCAAACTTACTCTTCATCGCCTGGAAAGCATTCTCGGTGGTGACCTGGATGAGATCATCGACAGCCTGATCGCCGCAGACCAGGCAGCTAAATTAAGTTCATTAAATGAAGAAGAATAAAGGGAGGAACTTCAAATGAAAAAAACTGCACTTGTAATCATGGCAGCCGGAATCGGAAGTCGCTTTGGAAAAGGAATCAAACAGCTTGCACCAGTAGGACCTAATGGTGAGATCATTATGGACTACTCTATTCATGATGCACTGGAGGCAGGATTCAATAAAGTTGTATTTATCATCCGCAAGGACCTGGAAGAAGAATTCCGCCGCGTGATCGGTGAGAGGATCGAGAAAGTTACAGAAGTTGCATACGCATTCCAGTCCCTGGATGATCTTCCAGAAGGATTTGAGAAACCGGCAGACCGTACAAAACCATGGGGAACAGGGCAGGCAGTCCTTGCTGCAAAGGCAGTTCTTGACGAGCCATTCATGGTAATTAATGCAGATGATTATTACGGTAAGGAAGCATATGTCAAAGTCCATGATTATCTGGTACAGGAACAGTCAGAAGATGGAATCCATCACATCTGCATGGCAGGATTCCGTCTTGGAAATACCTTAAGTGATAACGGAAGCGTTACCAGAGGCGTATGCCACATCGAGGACGGTGCACTGGTTGGTGTTACAGAGACACACAATATTTTCAAGACAGCAGACGGTGCAGAAGCAAGAGATGACAATGGAAATGTAGAGAAACTGGATATCAGAAGTCTTGTTTCCATGAACATGTGGGGACTGACACCGGCATTCATGGATACTCTGGAAAAAGGTTTCGTAGATTTCCTTCAGAATGTAGAAGAGGGAGATATCAAGAAAGAATATCTTCTTCCGGAAATGATCGACCGTCTCATCAAAGATGGCAAGGCAAAAGTAGATGTACTTGAGACAAAGGATACCTGGTTCGGCGTAACTTATCAGGAAGATAAAGCTGCTGTAACAGCCGCATTCAAAAAACTTGTAGAAGACGGAGTATATCCGGCACAGCTTTATAAATAATTTAATCTGGATCTAAGGAGAGTGACATAAGATGGGTAAATATTTTGGAACAGATGGTTTCCGTGGAGAAGCCAACGTACAGCTGACAGCAAATCATGCATTTCAGGTAGGCCGTTATGTGGGCTGGTACTATGGTCGTGAGCACAAAGCAAAGATCGTGATCGGCAAGGATACAAGAAGAAGCAGCTATATGTTTGAATATGCACTGGCAGCAGGACTGACCGCTTCCGGAGCAGATGCATATCTTCTTCATGTAACGACAACTCCAAGTGTTTCTTATGTTGTCCGCACAGAGAATTTTGACTGTGGAGTCATGATCTCTGCAAGCCACAATCCATTTTATGATAATGGAATCAAGCTTCTGAACGGAAACGGACAGAAGATCGAAGCAGAGGTAGAGGCAAGGATCGAGGCATATCTGGACGGCAGACTGGAAGAACTTCCATATGCGACAAGAGAAGATATCGGACGTACCGTTGACTTTGCTTCCGGACGTAACCGTTATATCGGTCATCTGATCTCTATCCCAAGCTGTGATTTCAAGAATATCAAGATCGGTCTTGACTGCTCCAACGGAAGTTCCTCTGCGATCGCCAAGAGTGTATTTGATGCGCTGAGAGCCAAGACTTATGTGATCAACGATGAGCCTGATGGAACAAACATCAACAGAAACTGCGGCTCCACACATATCGAAGTTCTGCAGAAATATGTTATAGATCATGGACTGGATGTAGGCTTTGCCTATGATGGTGATGCAGACCGCTGTATCGCAGTTGACCATAAGGGAAACATCATCGATGGCGACAAGATCATGTATGTCTGCGGTAAATATCTCAAATCACAGGGCAAACTCAAGGGAAATACTGTTGTTACTACGGTTATGTCAAACATGGGTCTGTACAAAGCCCTTGAAAGAGAAGGAATCAATTATGAGCAGACAGCAGTCGGCGACAAATATGTAGCAGAGAACATGATGGAAAACGATTACAGTATCGGAGGCGAGCAGTCCGGACATATCATTTTCAGCCGTTATGCAGCTACCGGTGACGGTATCCTGACATCTCTCATGCTCATGGAGGCATGTGTCGAGCAGAAAGCAACTCTCTGTGACCTTGCAAAAGAAATGAAAGTGTACCCGCAGATTCTCCGCAATGTCCGTGTGGCAGACAAGAAGACGGCAAGAGAAAATCCGGCAGTTGTAAAAGCTGTTGAGGATGTTGCAAGAGCACTTGGAACAGATGGCCGTATCCTTGTGAGAGAGAGTGGAACAGAACCACTGATCCGTGTTATGGTAGAAGCTGGTACAGAGGATATCTGTGCAGAGCATGTAAATCATGTGGTACAGGTGATGGAATCAGAAGGATTAATTGTAGAAGGATGAGAAACAAAAAAATCATATGTCTGCTGGCAGCCGGTCTTGGAGCATTGCTCCTGACCGGCTGTGGTGGAGAAAATCAAAAAACATATGAGCAGGCAAATGCAGATCTGGAAGAGGCTAACTATGATTATGCACTGAATGAATACCAGGCCTGTATTTCTGCCGGATATAAGCTGGCACAGTCTTACAGGGGATCAGGAATTGTCAAACTGCGTACCGGCGATTATCAGGGGGCGATCGATGACCTGACAAATGCGCTGAATGATGAGAAAACGGGCAAGTCTGACAGAAAGGATCTTCTGGAATACCGTGCTGCAGCAGAACTCAAGGCAGAATTGTATGATCAGGCGATGGCAGACTGTCAGACGCTGGCTGAGGATTATTCGCTGAATGCGAATGATTATTATCTTACGGGCTGTGTGGCGCTTGCCATGGATTCTTATGATGAGGCTTCCTCCAATTTCTCAGAAGCCTATGGAAGTGATTCTACTTATGAGATGGCGATCCAGATCTACGAGGCATATCTGGGACAGGATATGGAAGCTGACGGCACGAGATACCTGGAAGCTGCACTTAAGACAGAGGCAAAGACAGCCGATGATTACTGCGAACGTGGCAAAGTTTATTATTATATGGATGATTATGAGAATGCCAGGACAGAGCTTACAACAGCTGCTGATAAAGGCAGCACAGAGGCAACACTGATCCTTGGCATGGTATATATGGCGCAGGGAGATACTTCCAATGCCCGTAGCTTTTATCAGCAGTATATTGATGCGGATGGAGATGATCCGGCGAAGGGCTATAATGGTCTGGCACTCTGCGATATCTCAGATGGAGATTATGACAGTGCACTTCAGAATATCAGCCAGGGTCTCGGAGATGCGACATCGGATGAGATGAGAGATCTTCTGTTCAACGAGATCGTTGTCTATGAGAAAAAACTGGATTTTTCTACCGCACTTTCCAAAGCCCAGGAATATGTACAGACATTTAAGGATGATGATGCAGCAGCGAAGGAACTGACCTTCCTTCAGTCAAGAGTTGGAAACCAGGCAGCGGCAGGGGATGCCAGTGAGGCAGACACTTCCAATGAAAGTACAGCGGAGGAATCAGCAGATACTGGCACAGACGAATCTTCCGAGGAGAGTTATTAAGTTATGCAGTTTTATGAATTTAAGGAAACCCAGGAGAGGGTGATCCTCATTGGTGTTCAGACAGAAGTGGGAGACGATGTAGAAGCTTCTCTGGATGAACTTGAAGAACTTGCTGAGACTGCCGGAGCAGAGACAGTAGCGAAGGTGATCCAGAACAGAGAGGCAGTCCATCCTGGAACCTATATCGGCAAAGGCAAGATTGAAGAAGTGGCATCCCTTTTACGCGCTCTGGATGCCAATGGAGTCATCTGTGATGATGAACTTTCTCCGGCACAGCTGAACAATCTGGAACGGGAACTGGACTGCAAGGTTATGGACAGAACCCTTCTGATCCTGGATATTTTTGCAGGACGTGCTGTATCCAGTGAGGGTAAGATCCAGGTCGAACTGGCGCAGCTTCGTTATCGTGCGGCGCGCCTCGTCGGACTTCGAGAATCCCTGTCCCGTTTGGGCGGCGGTATCGGTACGAGAGGACCTGGAGAGAAGAAACTGGAAACAGACAGACGACTGATCCGTACCAGGATCTCTGCACTCAAGGCAGAACTTGCACAGGTGGAGAAACACAGAGAACTGATCCGCGGTAAGCGTTCCAGAGGAAACCTCAAGACAGCGGCGATCGTCGGATATACGAATGCAGGAAAGTCCACTCTTTTGAATACACTGACAGGAGCGGGGATCCTGGCAGAAGACAAGCTTTTTGCCACGCTGGACCCGACAACGAGAGTGCTCGAACTCAAGGACGGACAGCAGATCCTGCTTACAGATACGGTAGGATTTATCCGTAAACTGCCGCATCATCTGGTAGAAGCTTTCAAGAGTACACTGGAAGAAGCAAAATATGCAGATTATATCATCCACGTGGTGGATGCATCCAACCCGCAGGCGGAGCTTCAGATGTTCACAGTTTATGAAACTCTCCGGGAACTGGGAGCGACCGGCAAAAAGATCGTTACACTTCTGAACAAACAGGACCAGGTAACAGGAAGCGGTATCCGTGATCTCAAAGCGGATTATACTGTGAAATGTTCTGCACGAACAGGAGAAGGTCTGGATGAATTTAAGGACGTCCTTGCGAAACTTCTGGCGGAGGATCAGATCTATCTGGAGGAATTGTACCCGTACAGTGAAGCTGGCAAGATCCAGAAGATCCGTGAGTTTGGAAGCCTTCTCTCAGAAGAATATCGTGAAGATGGAATTTTTGTAAAGGCACGTGTACCGGCAGAAATCTTTGTTTCTGTGATGCCGAAATAACGTGCGAAAAGCCCGAAAATACGGGCAAAACCGGCAGATATCATAAGAAAAATATAACAAAAACAAACACTATATAGTTGTGAAATGATTAACATGACACAATATATAGTGTTTTTTATATATTGACGCAAAGGGCATAGTTTGATACAATAGGTCTACAGCGCATGACAGGGAGGTATGGTGTAGCATGTTTCAGGTAGTTAAACGTGACGGAGAGATCGCAGACTTTCAGATGTCCAAGATCACTTCAGCCATTGACAAAGCATTTGACGCAAAAGAAAAAATTTACAGTAAGGATATGATCGATCTTCTCGGACTTCGGGTTACGGCAGACTTTCAGAATAAGATCCAGAACAATAAAGTAACCGTAGAGGACATCCAGGACAGCGTGGAGAACGTACTGATCCAGGCCGGATACAGCGATGTGGCAAAGGCATATATCCTTTATCGCAAACAGAGAGAAAAGATCCGTAATATGAAATCAACGATCCTCGACTACAAAGAAATCGTAGACAGCTATGTTAAGGTCGAGGACTGGCGAGTAAAAGAAAATTCAACAGTAACATATTCCGTCGGAGGTCTGATCTTAAGTAACTCCGGTGCAGTAACAGCCAATTACTGGCTTTCAGAGATCTATGATAACGAGATTGCAGAAGCGCACAGAAATGCAGATATCCACATTCATGATCTGTCCATGCTGACAGGCTACTGTGCAGGATGGTCTCTCAAGCAGCTGATCCAGGAGGGACTTGGCGGAATCGAGGGCAAGATCACATCCGCCCCGGCGAAGCACTTAAGCGTTCTGTGTAACCAGATGGTCAATTTCCTTGGGATCATGCAGAATGAATGGGCAGGAGCACAGGCATTTTCTTCTTTTGATACTTACCTTGCTCCGTTTGTCAAGGCAGACGGACTTGCTTATCCGGAAGTCAAGAAGTGCATTGAATCCTTTGTTTATGGCGTAAATACCCCAAGCCGCTGGGGAACACAGGCACCGTTCTCCAATATCACACTTGACTGGACCGTTCCGGACGACCTCGCAGAGCTTCCGGCGATCGTAGGCGGCAAGGAAATGGACTTCAAGTACAAAGACTGCAAGAAAGAGATGGATATGGTCAACAAGGCATTCATCGAGACAATGATCGAGGGTGATGCCAACGGAAGAGGATTCCAGTATCCGATCCCGACCTATTCCATTACGAAAGATTTTGACTGGTCAGATACAGAGAACAACCGTCTGTTATTTGAAATGACAGCGAAATACGGAACTCCGTATTTTTCAAACTATATCAACAGCGATATGAAACCGAGCGATATCCGCAGCATGTGCTGCCGACTTCGTCTTGACCTTCGTGAACTCCGCAAGAAGAGCGGCGGCTTCTTCGGCTCCGGTGAGAGCACAGGTTCTGTCGGCGTGGTGACGATCAATATGCCGAGGATCGCATACCAGTCCAGGACACCGGAGGAATTTTACCGCAGACTGGACCGCTTGATGGATATTTCCGCGAGATCACTGCATATCAAGCGTGAAGTGATCACGAAACTTCTGAATGAGGGACTGTATCCGTACACCAAGAGATATCTGGGAAGTTTTGACAACCACTTCTCGACAATCGGTCTTGTAGGAATGAATGAAGCTGGTCTGAATGCGAGATGGCTCGGATGCGACATGACTGATGAACGTACTCAGAAATTTACCAAAGAAGTTCTGACACATATGCGTAACCGACTTTCTGATTATCAGGAGGAATATCCGGGAGAACTCTTTAACCTGGAGGCGACTCCGGCAGAGTCCACCGCATACCGTCTGGCAAAACATGACCGTAAACGCTGGCCGGACATCCGTACAGCAGGAAGCAAGGGCGACACACCGTATTACACAAACAGTTCCCATCTTCCGGTCGAATTCAGCTCTGATATCTTTGATGCACTGGATATCCAGGACGAGCTTCAGACGTTGTATACTTCAGGAACTGTATTCCATGGATTCCTCGGAGAGAAACTTCCGGACTGGAAAGCAGCAGCATCTCTGGTACGCAAGATCGCAGAGAACTACAGACTGCCGTATTACACGATCTCACCTACCTACTCCGTATGCAAGGAACATGGCTATCTGAGCGGTGAGCACTTTACCTGTCCGAAATGCGGCAAGAAGGCAGAAGTTTACAGCCGTATTACAGGATACTATCGTCCGGTACAGAACTGGAACGATGGTAAGGCACAGGAATATAAGAACCGTACTTTATATGATGTGATGCATTCTTCACTCAAGAAGGTACACACCAGCATGGTGACAGTGACAGAGGATGATGTCAAAGTAGAACCGGTGGAAACACATAAATACCTGTTTACTACAAGTACCTGTCCGAACTGCCGTATGGCCAAGAAAATGCTGGAAGGCGAAGATCTGGAGATCATTGATGCAGAGAAGAATCCGGACATGGCGCGCCAGTTCGGGATCATGCAGGCACCGACTCTGGTCATCACAGATGGAGAGCATCTTAAGAAATATGTGAATGCATCCAATATCCAGAAATATGTGGATGAAGAATTAGACTAAAATATCAGACCGTCAGGAGCACAAGAAATGTTTCTGACGGTTTACTTTTTGTATAAAGGTGAGTATAATGAAAAAAGTTAGTATATTTATACATACAGGACGAGGAGAGAGAAAATGATCAAACAGAATATCGTATTCATCGAAAACAAAGCAGGAAGCCTTCAGAAAGTAACAGGTCTCCTCAAAGAAGCAGGAATTGACATCTATGGATTTGCATGTTTTGATGCACCGGAATTTGCACTGTTCCGTATGGTGACAGACAAAGCAGATGAGGCAGAGAAGATCCTTACAGAGAATGGATATATGAACCGTGTGACAGAGGTCATTGCCGTAGACATCAAGGATGAAGTCGGCGGCTTGAATGCTGTTCTTGAAGTTCTCGGAAACTGCAATGTAAACCTTGATTATATTTATACATCTTATCATAGAGGAAACAGTCTTCCGATCATGATCCTTCAGACAGACGATGTTTTTGTCACAGAAAACGTACTGACCAACAATGGCTTCCGTGTACTGAACAGTCTGGAGGGCTAAAAATCATCATGAACAGCACAGCTTTTAAGAAGGGACTCCATGACGGAGTCCCCATTGGTCTGGGATACTTTGCGGTATCCTTTACTTTTGGTATGATGGCGGTTGCAGGCGGGATCT
>NZ_FR886763.1:78551-81392 GCF_000436615.1 Blautia sp. CAG:237 | reverse complement strand
TTGCAGGCGGGATCTCAATCGCCGCCGCCGTACTGATCTCACTGACAAACCTTACTTCAGCGGGACAGTTTGCAGGGATCGGGATTATTTTTGCTTCGGGATCTCTGTGGGAGATGGCACTGACACAGCTTGTTATCAACTTGAGATATTGTCTGATGTCATTCTCACTTTCCCAGAAACTGGAACGAGGTGTTTCTACAGGGCACAGACTGGCTGTTGCTTTTGGTGTGACGGATGAGATCTTTGGTGTCAGTGCCAGCCAGGAGGGGCGTGTCAGCCCATGGTACAACTATGGTGTGATGGCAGTTGCGATTCCAGGATGGACACTGGGTACTCTGGTCGGGGCAGTCTCAGGAAATCTTCTGCCGGATTTCCTGGTCAGTGCACTGAGCGTGGCAATCTATGGAATGTTCCTCGCAGTCATCATACCGCCGGCAAAGAAAAACAGAGCGATATTAGGTGTTGTGATCGGAGCAATGGCAGTCAGCACCATCTTTGCAGTTGTTCCGGTCCTGAATAAAGTTTCTGCCGGATTTGTGATCATCATTACAACCGTACTGGTAGCCGGAATCGCAGCATATTTCTGCCCGGTCCCGGAAGAGAAGGAGGCGTAGAGAGATGAAGCCAAATATATATGTTTATATCCTGGTCATGGCAGGTGTTACCTACCTGATCCGTATGCTTCCATTGGTCCTTTTTAAGAAGGAGATCACAAGCCCGTTTGTAAAATCTTTCTTATATTATGTGCCATATGCCTGTCTTGCTGCGATGACTTTCCCGGCGATCCTGACAGCGACTGCAGGAGGAATCCTTTCCGGTGTGGTAGGACTTGTCGTGGCACTGATTGTCGCGTATAAGGAAAAGAGCCTTCTGACGGTGGCATTATTCGCATGTGCGGCGGTGTTTATTGCAGAAAGAATCATGGGATTTGTGATGTGAACAGGGAGAATGTACAGGGAAAAAGACACATTCTGCAAGATATCTGGAAGTTTTGTTGATTGACACTTCTCAGGGCGTATGGTAGTATGATAAATGCATATATTACGATGTTACGCTGAAGATAGTATAGGATATAAGCTGCAGCGTAATAAAACAGAGGAAGGAAATTATACGATGTTAGAGAATTTGAATTCGTATCTTGATGATCCGATTGACGGAAACAAACAGGATGATGAGGTAGAGATTGATCTGCTTGAGATTTTTAATGTGTTAAAATCCAAATTCCTGATTCTTCTGACAGCAGGTCTGCTGGTTGGCTGTCTCTGCGGATTATTCACGAAATTTGTAATGACTCCGGTATATACCTCTACATCAAGCATTCTGGTTCTGTCCAAGGAGACAACACTTACTTCTCTTGCTGATATTCAGCTGGGAACCAGTCTGACAAGTGATTACACCGTACTGATCAAGTGTACACCTGTTCTTGAACAGGTAATCAAGAACCTGGATCTGGATATGGATTCTGATGCTCTGAGAAAAAATATTTCCATAGAGAATCCATCCGACAGCCGTATTCTGGAGATTTCTGTACAGAATACAGATCCGGAGCAGGCAAAGAAGATCGTAGATGAGATCGCTAATGTAGCATCCAATTACATTGGAGATAAGATGGAGGTTATTCCGCCTAAGATCATTGAGATTGGTAAGATCCCGGCAGTTCAGTCTTCACCAAGCATGAAGAAGAATGTCGTAATGGGATTTATCCTTGGCGTGGTAGCAGCAGCAGCAATCGTAGTTGTGATCACAATTATGGATGATACTCTGAAATCAGAAGATGATATTGCGAAATATCTCGGCATTTCTGTTCTTGCAGTAGTTCCGGACAGAAAGGACTACGTCCACTACAAAGGCAAGAAACGCAGGAAAAAAAGACACTGATTTGGATGGAGGAATCTTATAAATGAGGAAAATTGCAATAAAAGATATCAGAAAGCAGGATTATTTCTATACAGAAGCAATCAAGACTCTTCGTACCAACATCCAGCTTTCAGGAAAGAGTATCAAGACGATCATGGTCAGTAGCTGCTTTCCGAATGAGGGGAAGAGCGATATTGTCCTTAGTATAGCTCAGGAGTTAAGCAGTATTGGCAAGAAAGCGCTTATTATAGACGGAGATATCCGTAAGTCTGATTTTGCGATCCGTCTGGGAGTTGAAGAGGAAGTAGTTGGGCTGTCTCAGTTCCTCAGTGGACAGGCAGAGGTCAAGGATCTTATTTATTCAACCAGTTACCCGAATTTACATATTATTTTCGGAGGACCGATTGCACCGAACCCGTCAGGCCTTCTCAGTGAGGATCTGTTCCGGACATTCATGAAGGAGATTCGGAATTATTATGATTATATCATTGTAGATACACCTCCGATCGGAAGTGTAATCGATGCAGCGGTAATTGCGAGATACTGTGATGGTGGGATTTTTGTCATTGAACCTGGTGTCGTAAGCTATAAGCTTGCACAGAAGTGCATCAAACAGCTTGAGAAGAGTGGATGCCGTATTCTTGGGGCAGTAATGAATAAAGTTGACACCAAGAAGGATAAGTATTATTCTTCCTATTATAAACATTATGGTGGCTATTATCAGAAACTGGCAACATCAGAACAGACAGAAAAAACACAATAAAAGAAAGCAGGTTAGAAGTGAGCTGGAACAGTAGAAGAAATAGTAAATTTACAAATATTATTCTGGTGATCATTTGTATTGCGTTGATTGTGGTTCTTGGAGGACTGTTACTGACAAACCGCAAGGAAATGAAGCAGGAATCAGAACGTCTGCAGAAACTGTCAGAGAAGCAGGAGACAGGAATTGACAATTATGAAACTGTAAAGGAACATGCGTCTGAA
>NZ_FR886763.1:52583-78523 GCF_000436615.1 Blautia sp. CAG:237 | reverse complement strand
CGTCTGAACTCAAAGAAGAAGCAGGTGAAGAAGACAGCACAGGAACTGCTGATACTTCCAAACAGAAGCAGGAAGCAGCGACAAATAAAGCGAAATCTTCGGATACTGATAAGACTTCAGAGGAAGACAAGACTTCTGATACAGACAAATCTTCAGAGTCCAAGGACAGTGAGACACAGAATGCTGATAAGAGTAATACAGCGTCCGGGGACAGTGAAAAGAAATGAAGACTAAGAGAAGAAGATCTCAGAGACAGAGTAGAGCAAGGATTGTGATTGTTGTCATTGTGATTATTCTGGTGGCAGCATTGTGTGTTGGATATTTTCTGTGGAAGCAGACACAGGGAGTTGTGAAGACCAGTACAGGTGCCAGTCAGGGGGAAACGGTCAGTTCATCAGACCAGAGTACTGTTGAGTATGAAGGAGCGACGTACCGTTACAATGATCATCTGAGCAATTACCTATTTATGGGAATTGATTCAACAGAAGAAGTCAGTGAGATGGAGAGTCAGTTGGATGCCGGACAGGCAGATTCTATTTATTTAGTATCTCTGGATCGGGCGACTGAGCAGGTGCAGGTACTTTCCATTCCACGTGACACAATTACAGAGATTGAGGTTTTTAACCCGTCAGGAATAAGTCTGGGAATGACGGACAACCATATTAACTTGCAGTATGCCTATGGAGATGGTAAGGAAGAAAGCTGTGAACTGATGAAAACAGCAGTTTCGAATCTTCTTCATGGCCTTCCGATTCAGGGATATTATTCTATGAACATCAGCGGTATCTCCGAGATTGGGAAGCTTGTAGGTGATGTGGAGATCGTTGTACCGGATGACAGTCTGGAAGAATACGATCCTTATTTCAAAGAAGGAGCAACCGTAGTTATCAATGGCGATAATGTAGAAGAATTTTTGCGTTATCGAGATTCGTGCAAGAGTCAGAGTGCACTGGTTCGCCAGCAGCGGCAGAAGACCTATCTGAAGGCTCTGATCCCGAAACTTCAGGAGAAGACACAGACAGATTCCTCTTTTGTGGGTAATATGCTGAATGATATCCAGCCTTATACCGTAACAAATATGGGAAATGATGTGTTTGTCAAACTCCTGAATGCAGCAGGAAACAGTACACTGGAAACACAGACTGTTCCTGGTGAGGGCGTAGAAGGGGAATATTATGACGAGTATCATGTAGATGATGATGCACTTTACAAACTGGTTCTTTCTATGTTTTATAATAAGTTGTAAGAGATAGTTAGCACGTAAGTACTATTATCTAAATAAAAATCCCAAAGGAGAGATGAAAGATGAAGCTCAAAAAACGTATCATGGCATGTGTTGTTGCAGCAGCAGTAGTAGTTACTTCTGCAGTTACTGCAATGGCAGCAGGAAGTATCGACAAGACTGGTAAAGCAGACGGTTACAAAGTTGCAGTTGTAGATACAACTACACCTATTTACCAGGAAATTTCCAAAACTTACACAGTTCTTCCGGGCGCAGTTGTTGATGTAAACAAAGGCACAGATGTAATGAAAGATTTCATCGCAGCAGCAAAAGAAGAAACAACTGCAAACGCTAATCTGACAGAAGATCAGAAAGAAAATCTCTTAGAGATCGCTGAAAAACTTGAAGGAACAGAATTCGTAACAGCATTCTACTCCCTGACAGAAGATGAGAACTCTGATGTAACTATCGAAAAAACAGAGGATGGTAAATACAAAGTAACTCTTACTGTTCAGAACCTTACAAAAGACTTAACAGGACTCAAAGTTCTGGCTTACAATGCAAAAACAGGACTCTGGGAAATCGTTGAGATTCCGGCAGAAGATATCGATTTAGAGAACCACACAGTTACAATCACTCTGGAAGACATTTCTCTGTTCTCCATCATCTCTGATGCTCCGGCAGCTAAATAATTAGTTCAGAGGTTTCATATTAATGAAGTGAATTCAATCCCCTTGGATGACCGTAATCGGTTGTCTGAGGGGATTATTTTTTGTATTACATATCTCAAAAGAAGAACTGGTGGTGCAAAAGTTGCCTGAATTCAGCACTATTGAGAAAGTTTTTCATAATAAACTCCACAAGTTGACAACCTGGATAGTTTAAACTAACATAATAGTAACAGTGTTATACCACTATAACAGAGTATGAAAAGGAGACTATTATGTTTTTGGAAATAAGGGATATCAGGAAATCATTTGGCTCCGGGGACAGCAGGGTAGATGTCCTCAAGGGTCTGGATCTGGATATTGAAAAAGGAGAATTTTGTGTGCTTCTGGGTCCATCCGGTTCCGGCAAATCCACGCTTCTGAATATCATTGGCGGGATCGAGAGCGTAGATGCAGGAAGCATTTCCATTGAAGGTGAGAAACTGGCAGATATGAAAGAAAAGAAACTTTCCCAGTACAGGCGGAAGCATCTGGGATACATCTTTCAGATGTATAATCTGATACCGAATCTGACTGTCCGTGAAAATATCGAAGTTGGGGCATATTTGAGTGACCGGGCACTGGATGTGGACGAGCTTCTGCATACACTTGGACTCTATGAGCACCAGAGGAAACTTCCGAACCAGCTTTCCGGCGGACAGCAGCAGAGAACTGCGATTGGACGTGCCATCGTAAAGAATCCGGATATCCTGCTCTGTGATGAGCCTACAGGAGCACTGGATTACAATACTTCCAAGGAGATCCTGAAACTGATCGAGACTGTTAATCAGAAATACGGCAATACCGTCATCATGGTAACGCACAACGATGCGATCAAGGATATGGCAGACCGTGTAGTTAAACTGCGTGATGGCATGATACGTAAGAATTATCAGAATGAACATAAGATCCCGGCAATGGATCTTGACTGGTAAGGAGGCGGTATCATGAAAAATCCTCTGAGAAAAAGGATCCCCCGTGAACTCAAAGGGGAATTCGGCAAATATCTGGTCGTGTTTATCCTGATGGTTACGACGATCGGAATGGTATCCGGTTTCCTGGTTGCAGATGGCAGTATGATCCAGGCATACAATGAGGGATTTGAAAAATACAACATCGAAGATGGAAACTTCCGCACCGGAGAGCGGCTGTACCGTGGACAGCGCGAAGCGATCGAAGAAAAAGGCGTCAAAGTCTATGAGAACTATTATATAGAAGATACTCTCACCAATGGCAGTACGATGCGTTTCTTCAAGAACCGTACAGATGTCAACAAAGTCTGCCTGATGGACGGCAAGCTGGCAGAAAAAACAGGCGAGATCGCAATCGACCGTATGTATGCGGATAACAATGACCTGAAGATCGGAGATACGCTGGAGGATGGAACAAAATCCTGGACGGTCACAGGGCTCGTTGCACTTTCCGATTACAGCTGCCTGTTTCAGAACAACAGCGACACAATGTTTGATGCGGTAAAATTTGGCGTTGGTCTGGTAACGGAGGAAGAGTTTGACACTCTCGATCAGGACAAACTCCAGTATAACTATGCCTGGACTTACAATGAAAAGCCACAGAGCGAGATTGAGGAAAAAGATGTTTCCGAAGATCTGATGAAGGCAATGGGAAAAGTAGTCACACTGGAAAATTTTGTTCCACAGTATCAGAATCAGGCGATCATTTTTACCGGTGACGATATGGGAAGCGATAAGGCAATGATGGTCATGCTTCTGTATATCATCATTGTGATCATGGCATTTGTATTTGGCATCACAACCAGCAATACGATCGCCAAAGAGGCCGGTGTCATCGGAACACTCCGGGCATCCGGTTATACCAGAGGCGAGCTGGCCCAGCATTATATGACACTGCCTGTCATTGTGACACTCATCGGTGCACTGATCGGAAATATTCTGGGATATACGGCGTTCAAAGATGTCTGCGCCGGTATGTATTATGGAAGCTACAGCCTTCCGACTTATGTGACGATCTGGAATGCAGAAGCGTTTCTTCTGACAACTGTGGTTCCTGTGGTGATCATGTTTGTGGTCAACTATGCAATCCTGCATCATAAGCTGAAGCTTTCCCCGCTCAAATTCCTTCGAAGGGATCTGTCCACCAGAAAACAGAAAAGAGCCCTTTATTTAAGCCCGAAACTCAAGATCTTCCACAGATTCCGTCTGCGTGTGATTTTCCAGAATATCAGCAACTATCTGGTGCTTTTTGTGGGAATCGTTTTTGCAAACCTGCTTCTGATGTTCGGGCTTCTGCTTCCGTCCGCACTGGATCATTATCAGATGGAGATCCAGAACAATATGCTGGCAAAATACCAGTATATGTTGTCCGTGCCGGTCAGTGTGATGGGAGGCAGCAATAAACTGGAAAGTATGCTGGATATGCTTCTTTTTTCACGTGATACGGAAACGGATAATGAAGATGCGGAAGAATTCAGTGCCTATTCACTGAATACGCTTCCGGGTAAATATAAGAGCGAAGAAGTGTCTCTTTATGGTATTCATGATGACAGTAAGTATATCGATGCGGATTTTTCGGATGGAGTTTATATCTCACAGGCATATGCAGATAAGTTTTTGCTGAAGCCGGGAGACACGATCACCCTCAAAGAAAAATATGAAGATGATGAGTATACATTCGGAATCGGCGGGATCTATGATTACAATGGAGGTCTCTGTATCTTTATGCCGCAGGATGAACTGAATCAGATGTTTGATCTGGGAGATGATTATTTCAGTGGCTATTTCAGCAACTCAGAGATTACGGATATCGACAGCAGCTACATTGGTTCCGTGATAGATCTGGATGCATTGACAAAGATTTCCAGACAGCTGAATGTATCAATGGGAAGCATGATGGGGCTGGTCAACGGCTTTGCGATCGCAATCTATATGATCCTGATCTATCTCCTGTCCAAGATCATCATCGAAAAAAACGCACAGTCCATCTCCATGACAAAAATCCTTGGTTACACGAACGGAGAGATCAGCAGGCTGTACATCATGTCCACATCAATCGTAGTCATCCTGTGCCTTCTCATCAGTCTGCCGATCGAGGCGACCGTGATGGAAGTCCTGTTTAGGGAAATGATGCTGCAGAGTATTTCCGGCTGGATTGCCTTATGGATCGACCCGATGATCTATGTGCAGATGTTTGCAGCAGGATTTGTGACCTATGGTATCGTTGCGCTGCTGGAATACAGAAGGATCCGCAAAGTTCCTATGGGCGAAGCTCTCAAAAATGCAGAATAAACTGGAATAAAATTCGCACTTCATATTGTTAAAGCGTTAAATAGCTGTTATAATAAAAGGACGAAATTGTTCACGGAAAAGAATTCCATTTTGCAGAATATAGAATAGATAACAGAGGTGAACGGAAAAGAGGAAACGATATGAGCCAGTTAGATGTACTTAGAGAGAGCCTGGGACAGTGTGACGAGATCCTTCTGGATGCACTGCTCATGCGTAACAGAATTGTAGAGGATATCATGGTTTACAAGGAAGCCAACGATATCCCGATCCTCCAGCCGGAGCAGGAGGCAAAACAGAAGGAATGGCTTGCCAGAAGAATGGAAGGCAAGCGTCATAAGAACGAAGTAGACGCAGTATTTGAGGAGATCACCAGAAACAGCAAGAAGATCCAGGCACGTAAACTGTTTGATTACAATATCGTGCTGATCGGTTTCATGGGAGCCGGCAAATCTACAATCTCTGATTTTCTCCGGACAGTTTTTGCCATGGAAGTTGTTGAGATGGATCAGATCATCGCGGAGAGAGAGGGAATGTCCATCTCCGATATCTTCGAGACCTATGGAGAAGAATACTTCCGCAATCTGGAGACAGAACTGCTGATCGAGATGCAGTCCAGGAAAAACGTTGTCATCTCCTGCGGCGGTGGTGTTCCGATGAGAGAGCGCAACGTTGTTGAGATGAAGAAGAACGGACGTGTCGTTCTCCTTACCGCAAAACCGGAGACAATCCTGAAACGTGTCAAGGACAATCACGACAGACCGCTCCTTGAGGGCAACAAAAACGTTAATTTCATCGCAGACCTGATGGAGAAACGCCGCGAGAAATACGAAGCTGCTTCTGACATCGTGATCGAGACAGATGGCAAGGACAAGCTGGAGATCTGCGAAGAACTCGTACACAGCCTCCGCGCCCTGGATGCAGAGAGTAAATAAGGCAGCAAAATAGCATACAACTCCCTGTCAATAGCATAATTTTACTATCATTTATAAAGATTTTACTAAAATATCCAGATGAGTCCCATCTGGATATTTTTTTCGCAAAAATTGAAAGGTGCATCAAAAAACAGTCCATTTTGTTTAATATATCCATATGGTATTATAATCTCATCAAAAAGCTATACGAAATAGCTAATAAGAACGAATAAAAAATGGGAGGTTTCTTATGAAGAAAAAATTAGTTTTAGCGATGGCAGCAGCAATGGCAATCACATCCTGTGCAGTTCCTGCATTTGCTTCTGATGATGCAGCAGGCGGCGGAAAGATCGGAATTTCCATGCCGACACAGTCTCTGGAGCGTTGGAACAGAGATGGTTCTTATCTGGAAGAACAGTTCAAAGCAGCTGGCTATGATGTAGAGCTGACATACTCCGACAACGAAACAGACCGTCAGGTAAATGATATCCAGAACCTGATCTCCGATGGAGTTGACCTTCTGGTAGTTGCAGCTATCGATGGTGAAGCACTTAACACAGTTATGGATGAAGCTAAAGATGCTGGAATCCCGGTTATTTCTTATGACCGTCTGATCAAATCCGATGCAGTTTCCTACTATATTTCCTTCGATAACTACACAGTAGGTACTCTTCAGGGACAGTACGTAATCGATACTCTGGATCTTGACAATGCAGGTGACAAAACTTACAACATCGAGTTCACAGCAGGTGACCCGGCAGATAACAATGCTGGATACTTCTTCAACGGTGCTTACGATACTCTGAAACCTTATCTGGATGCAGGAACATTAAACGTAGTTTCCGGACAGACAGATTTCGACTCTGTTGCAACAGCTCAGTGGGATACACAGACAGCTCTCGAAAGAATGCAGAACATCCTCGCTTCCTACTATGCAGACGGAACACAGCTTGATGTAGCTCTTTGCTCCAATGACTCTACAGCACTTGGTGTTACACAGGCGATTGAGTCTGACTATGCAGGCAAAAATGACGTTCTGATCACAGGACAGGACGGTGACGAAGCAAACCTTGCAAACATCGTTGACGGAAAACAGTCCATGACCGTTTACAAAGCAGTTGCAAACGAAGCAGTCGTAACACTTGACCTTGCAGAAGCAATGCTGAAAGGTGACACAATTGATGAATCTCTGATCACAAACTCTGGCTGGGATTTCGATTGTGCATATGATACAGAATCCTATGAAACATCTGATGGAAACAAATGCCCATCCTTCCTGCTTGTTCCTACAGTTGTAACCAAAGACAACATGAAAGAAGAACTTGTTGACACAGGATACTACACACAGGACGATGACGGATACCTTCATCCAGCAGGCTGATACTTTCGCAGGCAGTGAGCAACCAGTAAATATATAAACTTGAATTAAATGGGCGGGGTGAATGCCCCGCCTGCTTTTTGGAAAGGGGGCGCCATTTTGGCAGACAATATTTTAGTAATGGATCACATTACGAAGGAGTTCCCCGGTGTCAAAGCTCTGGACAATGTAAATCTTGAGGTCCAGCGAGGAGAGATTCACGCGCTGATCGGTGAAAACGGTGCGGGAAAATCCACACTGATGAACGTATTAAGTGGTCAGTATCCATATGGAAGTTATACAGGTACCGTTACCTATGAAGGCGAGGAATGTAAGTTTAAAAACCTGAACGACAGTGAAGCGAAAGGTATCGTCATTATTCATCAGGAACTTGCACTGATTCCGTTGCTTTCTATCGGAGAGAATATGTTTCTCGGAAACGAGATTAAGAATAAAAGAGGTAGCATTGACTGGGACAAAACATACAGTGAAGCAGAAAAACACATGGCTCAGGTTGGACTCCATGAATCTGCACAGACGCTGATCAAAGATATCGGAACAGGTAAACAGCAGCTGGTAGAGATCGCCAAGGCATTTTCCAAGAAGGTTAAACTTCTGATCCTGGATGAGCCTACCTCTTCTCTGAATGATGAAGATGCCAAGATGCTTCTGGATCTTCTGATGGAATTCAAGAAAAACGGTCTTACCTCTATCATCATCACACATAAACTGAATGAGATCATCTATTGTGCAGACCGCTGTACGATCATCCGAGATGGTACAACGATCGAAACACTGACAAAAGGCGTAGATGACTTAAGCGAAGACCGTATCATCAAAGGTATGGTTGGCCGTTCTATGGATGACCGTTATCCGGCCAGAAAGCATAACGTCAGCAAAGATGTCATGCTGGAAGTAAAGAACTGGACCGTACATCATCCGCTTTATCCGGAAAAAGTCGTAGATAACAATATTTCCTGTAAAGTACATAAAGGCGAGGTTATTGGTTTCTCCGGACTGCAGGGTGCAGGACGTACTGAGTTTGCAATGTCCGTATTCGGAAAGAGCTACGGAAGCAACATCAGTGGTGAACTCTATATCAAGGGAGAAAAAGTAAACCTCAAGAATCCGCGTGATGCGATCCGTCATGGTCTTGCCTATGTAACAGAAGACCGTAAGACAAACGGTGTGATCCTCGGAGAATCTATTCGATTTAATACAACGCTTGCACGACTTTCCAAAGTCTGTGAAAAGGGCGTGATCAACACAGATCTGGAAGTGCACCTGGCTGATGAGATGACAAAGGAAATGGGAACCAAGACTCCTTCCAATGAGCAGAAGATCGGCAACCTTTCCGGTGGTAACCAGCAGAAAGCACTTCTCGGCAAATGGATGTTTACAGAACCGGATATCCTGATTCTGGATGAGCCGACACGAGGCATCGATGTAGGTGCAAAATACGATATCTATTGCCTGATCAACAAAATGGTAGAAGATGGAAAATCAGTTATCATGATCTCATCCGAAATGCCGGAGCTTCTTGGTATGTGTGACCGTATCTACGTTATGAGTGAGGGCCGTCTGGCAGGCGAACTCAGTGCCGAAGAGGCAACACAGGAACGTATTATGGCTTCGATCATGCAGGAGCAGAATAAGAAATAAGGTCGAAACGTGAATTCGATTCTACCGGGAAAGGGGTAAAAAAATGAAGTTTAATGTAAAAGATTTCTTAAGAAAATATACAATGGTCATTGCACTGGTAGTTGTATTTATCCTGTTCTGTGGCCTGACAGATGGAAGACTTCTGTATGCACAGAATATGTCAAACCTGATGCTTCAGAATGGTTACGTTCTGGTTCTTGCATGTGGTATGTTGTTATGTATCCTGACAGGTGGTAACATCGACCTTTCTGTAGGTGCTGTTATCTGTATGGTCGGTGGTCTTGCAGCTGTCATGATCGGTAACAAAGGAATGAACCCATATCTTACCATTATCATCTGCCTCGTTGTAGGTCTTCTGGTAGGTGTATGGCAGGGTTACTGGATCGGTTACAAACGTATTCCTCCATTTATCACAACACTTGCAGGTATGTTCATCTTCCGTGGATTTGGACGTCTGATCCTGGACAACAAGACTGTTTCTATCCAGGACAAAGGTTTCCTGAATGTATTTACATCCTACATCAACATTCCTGGACTTGACGACACAGCAAACTATTCTGCACTGATCGTTGGTATCGTAGTTGCAGTTTATGTGATCTTCAACGTAGTTCGTTCCAGAGCAAACAAAGCAAAAAGAGGATATCGCCAGAACACAGCATTTTCTGATTACAGCAAAGCAGTCATCATCGCAGCAGTTATCCTCTGGTACTGCTACAAACTGTTCCAGTACAAAGGTATCTCCATCATGTTCGTATGGGTTGTTGCAATCTGCCTGATCTACAACTTCATCACATCCAGAACAGCATTTGGACGTTACTTCTACGCAATCGGCGGTAACGAGAAAGCTACACAGCTTTCCGGTATTGATACAAACAAAGTTTACTTCATCGCGTATGCAAACATGGGACTTCTTGCAGGTCTTGCAGGTCTTCTTTGTGCAGCACGTGTAGGTTCTGTAAACGGTAGTACAGGTACATCCTTCGAGATGGATGCGATCGGTTCCTGTTTCATCGGTGGTGCTTCCGCATACGGCGGCAGCGGTACTGTAGGCGGTGTAGTGATCGGTGCTCTTCTCCTCGGTGTCATCAACATGGGTATGTCCATCATGGGTATCGGTGACTCCTGGCAGTACGTAGTAAAAGGTGCCGTACTTCTTATCGCAGTTGTATTTGATGTATTATCCAACAGAAAGAACGGCTGATCGATCTGATCAGATTAACAAGAGGAGTCATTGTGCAAAAGCAATGGCTCCTTTTGCAATGCTGTCATAATTGTGTTACAATATGAAAAAATACAAAGGAATTATGATGAATTATGAAAAAATTTACACTGACAGTTTTTTGCATACTGGCAGGATGCATCTTTTTTCTGTCAGGGATCTGGGTCTACTTTCAGAAATCCATGGATAAGGTGGATCTGGGCGAAGGAGAATATGCAGCGAGTTATCAGAAGCACTATCTGATGATCTCCAATGACAAAGATACCCTGATGTGGCAGTCCATCTACCAAAGCGCCAGCGAAACTGCCAAAGAAGCCGATGCCTACGTCGAACTTCTTTCACCGGAACAGATGAAGAATTACACACAGGAAGACTGTCTGCGGATCGGGATCGCATCTCACGTTGACGGGATCATTCTTGAAGCAGACGGAAGCAAGGTCGAGCAGAAACTGATCGAAGAGGCTGCCCGCGAGGGAATCCCGGTTGTCACGATCCTTACAGACGATTCTGCATGCCGCAGGATCAGCTTTGTCGGTCTGAACAGTTATGAGATGGGAAGTGCTTATACTGACCAGATAGCAGGAATGCTGAATGAAAAAGGGACTACACAGATCCTGTTTCTTTCGACTTCCAGTTCCAAGACACAGGAGACCAATCTCGTTTACTACCAGGTAAAAAAAGAACTGGAATCCAGGAAAAAAACAGACCAGTCTGTCAATCTGTCAGAGTACTGTGTGGACAGCAGTGCAGATTTTGACACGGAAGAATTTGTCCGGGATATGTTTGTAAATGAGGAAAGTCTGCCGGATGTCCTGGTATGCATGGATGAAGTCGTGACGGAATGCGTATATCAGGCCCTGGTCGATTATAACCAGGTTGGAAATGTCAAGGTGATCGGTTACTATTATTCCGATGTGATCCTGAATGCGATCGACAAGGGAATCCTGTCCTCCACGATCGCGATGGATATGGATGAAGTAGGAAAATACAGCGTCAACGCATTGGAAGAGTATTTATCTCTTGGGCACAGCAACGGATATTACAGTGTAAATCAGCATGTGATCACAAAGGATAACACCGATGAGTACAGAACGGAGGGCGAAAAATGACAGAAAAAAAGGACACCCCTTCCGTAAATAATTCCATACAGACCAGACTGAGCGGAGTCATGCTCATGGTGCTTGTCTTTGCACTCGGGATCAATTTCTTTATTTTCAGTCAGATCCAGAATGCCGTTACCAGGATCGATGCGGTCTTTTCCAGCAATGTCGATGTGAATGAGCTTTCGGAAGCACTGGAACTTGTTGAGAACACAGTCTATGAATACCTGAATACAAAAAGTACCGAGACACTGGAAAACTATTACCGTTATGACCAGAATTACAAAAATCTGATCGAAGATCTCAACGACAAAAACATGGACAGCGAAGTAAAGATGCTCGAAAAAAACATCCGCAGGATGTCCGAGAGTTATCTGGATCAGACAAATGAGACAGTTCAGGCGAAGCGAGGAAGAAATGTAGAGAAATACAAGACTTCCTACGAAACAGAAAATCAGCTCTATGAATATATCAACACTTACATATACAAATTAAATAATTTGCGCTTTAAGACAAACTCAGCAAATTATCAGTTATTACTGTCATCGATGAATGTGCTGTACAGACTCTGCCTGATTGTACTGATCGTCGTCTATGTGGTTGGGCTTGCAGTGACGGTCCTTCTGGTGCGGAATATGATCCGCCCGCTGACCGCTCTTTCCAATACGGCACATGAGGTTGCAAAAGGAAATCTCGATGTTCCGCAGCTTCCTATTGTTATGGATGATGAAGTTGGAGTCGTGACGAGAAGTTTTAACCAGATGCTGGAGAGCATCCGCGAGAACATCGACCAGCTCAAGGAAAGCATGGAGCGGCAGGCGCAGATGAAGGAACGAGAGCTTATGATGGAGGCACACCTTAAGGAAGCACAGCTGAAGTTCCTTCAGGCGCAGATCAATCCGCATTTTCTGTTCAATTCCCTGAATGCAGGTGCACAGCTTGCGATGATGGGAGATGCGGACAAGACAGGTATATTTCTGGAAAAAATGGCGGATTTTTTCCGGTATAATGTGCGCAAGATGGAAGAAGATGCGATGCTCTGGGAGGAGATCGAGGCGGTAGATAATTATATCTACATCCTGAATGTGCGCTTTGCCGGAGATATTGTATATATCCGGGAAATAGATGAAGACATCGAAAACATCCGCATTCCAAGCATGATCCTTCAGCCGCTGGTAGAAAATGCCGTCCAGCATGGAATCCATGACTGCATGGAGACGGGACGCATTGTGATGTCTATCCACAGAAACCAGGATATGATCGATATCACGGTCAGCGACAATGGTGCGGGAATGACGGAAGAAATGATCGCGAAGGTTATGGAAGGAAGAGCAGTGCAGGATGAAGAAAACCGCTATTCTACAGGAATCGCGGTACATAATGTCATAGAAAGACTGAAGCTGTATTACAAACAGGAAGGACTTATGACGATCGAGAGTGACGGACCTGGAACCGGAACGAAAGTTCATATTGTCATTCCGATGGAAAAAGAGGAACTGGAGTAGCATAAGAAAGTGGAGGGGAAACAAAACAATGTATCGTATATTGGTAGCAGATGACGAGGGAATTATGCTGGAAGCTTTCAAAAGTGTGATATCCAGTACATTTGGGGACAGCTGTATCACAGAAACTGCCAAGACAGGAAGAGCAGTGACAGAAAAAGCAGAAACTTTTCATCCGGACATTGTCTTTATGGACATTCATATGCCGGGAATCAACGGGATCCAGGCAATGCGGGAAATACGAAAATTCAATACGACAGCACTTTTTTATGTAGTATCTGCTTATGACAAGTTTGATTATGCAAAAGAGGCGATCGATCTTGGCGTGGAGCGTTATCTGACAAAGCCGATCTCCAAGGCAAAGATCATCTCCGCGGTGGAAGAAGCCATCGAGAAGGTGGATAAGAAGAGAAATCAGAGAAGCAACCTGTTGAAGATCCAGGAAAAACTGGAAACGGTCATCCCTGTTGTGGAAAACAGCTTTGTAGGAAGCCTTTTGTTCCAGCAGGAGGAACAGACAGCAGACTACTACCGGCAGCTTCTGGATATCGAGGAAAAACAGGGCTATGTCATGGTCATCCAGTTTGGCCAGTCGTATGAAAATGGTAGGCTGATAAGCCCTGTCGGAATGAATGTGAAAGCACAGAGTTTTTATGATGAGCTGAGGGATGTGGTGAAATCCTCTTTTTCCTGTGCAGTGGGATCGGTGATGTCAAACCGTATTCCGGTGATCGTGCCGTGCAGCCTGCCTGAGAATCCATATGAAGAAAGGATCGACCTCGTGGAACAGGCGAGAAATCTTGTGTCAAGGCTGGAAAACAGGATCGATGCCAGATTTCGTATCGGGCTTGGCAGGATCAGGCCTATGCGGGAATTGGAGCGCTCTTACCGTGAAGCACTCCGCGCGCTGAACGGAAGCAAGAGCAGAGTGATCCATATCGAGGACCTTTCGCAGAACGGTGTTTATGATGAGGAGTTTCCTGTTGATATGGAGAAACGGATCTTCCGTTATCTTGGTGATGGGGACGAAAAGAAATGTGTACAGGAGCTGAATACGTTCTTTGACTGGATGCTGGAACATTACGCGGAGGATATGAACAACATCCGTCTGAAGGTTCTGGAATACATTATCTGGGGCGAAAAGATCGCTTTTGAGGCAGGTGCTGTCAACTATGGATTCAGCTACAGGCGGGATTATCTGGATGTAGCGATGGCATGCAGCGGTTACGAAGAACTCAGAAGCTGGTTTCTGGATAAGATGGTCAACATCTGTCGTTCCATCCGTGATCAGAAAGAGGAACAGTCGAATTCCGCTGTCAAAAAGGCAATGCTCTACATCCAGGAAAATTTCAGCAAGGACATTTCACTGGATGAAGTTTCCGGTCAGGTAAATATCAGCCCTTATTATTTCAGCAAGATCTTCAAGGAGGAAACGGGCGAGAACTTCATTGAATATCTCACCAGGATCCGAATAGAAAAAGCGAAAGAATTCCTGAAACAGCCGGAAGTCAGCGTCAAAGAAGCCGGCGTAAAGAGCGGCTATACAGACCCGAATTATTTCAGCAGGATCTTTAAGAAGCAGACAGACATGACTCCAAGTGAATTCAAGACGAGGTACGGAAAATGAAAAAGAAAAGAGGGATAGCTCTTCTTATAACTGCCCTGATGTTTGTTCTTTGCGTGACAGGATGCGGAACACAGAAAATTGAGACAACAAAAAAAGAAACAACAGAAGAAAAGAAACTCCAGATCGGACTCAGTTTTGATTCCTTTGTGATCGAGAGATGGCTTCGCGACCGGGATATGTTCGTATCTACGGCACAGGGGCTTGGGGCAGAAGTAAATGTCCAGGTGGCAGGCGGTGATGTGGATGAACAGATCTCACAGATCGAATACTTTATCCAGAAGGAAATGGACGTGATCGTGATCATCCCGATCGACGGAGAGGCTCTGTATGATGTGGTAAAAGAAGCGAAGGACAAGGGGATCAAAGTAGTCTGCTATGACCGGATGATCGCAAATGTGGATGCAGACCTCTATATCACGATCGACAATGAGATGGTAGGAACCCTGATGGGAGAGGCTTTGGTCGAGGCATGCCCGGACGGTGGAAATATCTTCGCGATCAACGGTTCTCCTACGGACAAAAATGTAGAGGAGGTAGAACTTGGTTTCCGTAAGGCTCTGAAAGGAAGCAAACTCAAGATCGTCTATACAGGATACTGTGATAACTGGCTCGCTGAGATGGCAGCAACGCATGTAAACAAAGGCCTTGAGGTGACAGACGACATTGTGGGCGTGATGTGCGGCAATGATGATCTGGCAAGCCAGGCAGTCAAAGTCCTGGCAGAAAACCGTCTCGCAGGACAGGTGGCACTGGTTGCGCAGGATGCAGATCTGGCAGCCTGCCAGCGGATTGTAGAGGGGACACAGACCATGACAGTCTACAAACCGATCGAGCAGGAGGCAAGCACAGCGGCGATCCTCGCAGTGGCACTCGGAAACGGTACAGACATTACCTCAAAAGACTGTGAGATCCCGGTCACAGAGACCACAGATGACGGTTCCGGCGAGATCCCATATTACAAGATCACACCGATCGCAGTGACTGCAGAAAACATGGACGAAGTCATCGTGGATGGAGGATTCCATTCAAAAGAAGATGTATATCTGAATGTAAAAGAATAAAAGAGATGTAATAAGAAAAGGAACCTCGTACAGCGCTTTGGAACAGGCTGTGCGGGGTTCCTTTTTGAAGGCTTTGATTTAGATGACCGGCAGAAAGTTACTGCTCGATCCCTTCCATATAGGAATTATAGATATCGGGATTGATCTTTTCCCTGATGGAATCGTAAACGCCCTGAGAAGCCTCGCGGATCTCTTTGCGTGTCTCATCAGAAAGTTTGATGATCTGTGTTCCGCTGTCCTCGATCACGGCGACTTTGTCTGCGATTCTGGCATCGGACTGTTCTCTTGCGTATTCTGTGGCAAGCTGGGCAGCCTCTGTCATGATCTCCTGTTCATCCTCCGGAAGATCCTTGAAGAAATCGTCATTGACGATCAGGGAGATCAGATGCGGAAGATGGTTGGTTTCTACAACATAATCCTGCTGTTCATAGAGATTGTTGGAAACGATGACCTCGTATGGGTTTTCCTGTGCATCGATGGTGTGCTGCTGCAGGCCGATGTACACTTCGCTGAAACTCATCGGGGTTGGGTTTGCACCAAGCGCTTTCCAGAAAGCAAGATGGTAGCTGTTTTCCATGGTACGGATCTTCTGGCCTTTAAAGTCTGCAAGGCTGTTGACCGGTTTGTTTGTACTCATAACACGGAAGCCCTGGTCTGCCATACCAAGAAGATGATAGCCGCCTTCGGTATAGACGTCGCTGATCAGGCTGTTGAACTGTGGATCGTCGATCTTTTTACGGCAGTCATCCAGAGAATCGAATACGCACGGAAGGTCAAATACAGCAAGGTCGCTCATGAAGGAAACCTGAGGTGCAGTATTCTGAACGACAAACGGAATGTCGCCGTCTGCACAGGTCTCCAGAAGGTCACGGTCACCGCCGAGGGTGGAGTTTGCGTAAACCTGAATCTTCATTTTGCCGTTGCTTAAGTCTGAGACTTCTTCTGCAAACTTCTCGGCGAAGATCTGTGTTACGGTATCCTCCGGGCTGGCGGTTGCCAGCGGCCAGGAATAACGCTGTACTTCTTCATCGGAAGAGCCGCAGCCGGTAAGGGCAACGCTCAGGATTCCAGCTGCAACCAGTACCGGGACTGTACGGAGGATACGACGGATTTTTTTGTCTGAATTATAAGTAGTAAATTTTTTCATCTTTCTCCTCCTATAAGATTCCAATTGAGATCGCCGGAATAAAAGTGATCAGAAGAAGGGCGATCAGGAAGAATACGATCATTGGCATGGCTTTTTTGGCGATTGCCATGACTGGAACATCGGTAAGGGAACTTGCAACGAACAGATTGACTCCAATTGGAGGAGTAACAAATCCGATGGCAAGGTTTACAACCATGATCACACCAAACTGGATCGGGTCCATACCGATCGCCTGCACGATAGGGAGCAGAATCGGTGTAAGGATCAGGATTGCCGGTGTGGTATCCATAACCATTCCGACAATCAGGAGGAACAGGTTGATGATCAGCAGGATCGCAACCGGGCTGTGGAAGTTGTTCAGGATAAATTCACTGACTGTCTGTGGAACCTGCATCAGAGTCAGGACTCTGGAGAATGCAGTGGAAGCAGCCAGGATGAAGAGGATTGGGGTGAAAGTACGGATCGCTTCCACCAGGATTCCCCAGATATCGCGGATATGGATGCTCTTGTATACAAAAAGGCTGATGATCAGTGCATAAAATACAGAGATAACAGCGGCTTCTGTCGGAGAAGCGACACCGCTGTAGATACATCCAAGGATGATGACCGGGCTCAAGAGAGCGAAGAAGCTTTCTTTGAGCACTTTCAGAAGTCCTTTGTCATGAAGCTCCTGAACTTCGGCATGGATCTTGGCTTTGTCCTCGCCGTAGCGTTTGCAGTGATAGATCGCATAGATCATGAGCAGGGCTCCGATCATGAGGCCAGGGACGATTCCGGCAAGGAACAGGTCGCTGACGGAAGCACCGGATGCCATACCGTACATGATGAACGGGATACTCGGAGGGATGATAACCCCCAGGCCTCCGGCAACGGCAACGATTGCAGTGGAAAATGTCAGGTCATATCCCAGATTGGTAAGGATCGGGATGGTCATACTTCCTACGGCTGCAACAGTAGCCGGAGCAGATCCGGAGATCGCACCGTAGAAAAGGCAGGTTACGATAACGGCACACGGCATTCCTGCTGTGAATTTACCAAGAAAGTAAGCGAAAACATCGAATAATTTCTTGGAGATGCCGCCTTTTGCCATGATGATACCGGACAATACGAACATTGGGACGGCGAGCAGCGGAAAAGAATCCAGACCGCCGAACATCGCACGGATCAGATATTTGGCACCTACCGTAAAGGAAGGATCACAGATGGAAGGAAGAACAGATGTAATTCCCAGTGTGATCGATACCGGAACAGCGATGACCAGTAATAAAACAAAAATGATAAATAAAACAACGACTGGCATTAGTGTTCCTCCTCATTTGAATTCTTGATGGTGTTGATACGGTTGTCAATTCCTGCACCGATGGCCTGTTCAGCAGGAGATTCTGCATTTGCCTGGATGAAGGACTCTGGTGTGTTGCGCTCCGGGTGAGCCGGGTCAAAGACATTTTCACCTCTTGCTACGCGGAACTCGATGATCCAGCGCTGCAGGACGCGGAATGCGACCAGGATGAAAGATACGAACGGAGCCGCCTGAATGTAATACATCGGGATGCCGCAGGCCGGGGAAAGCTGTCCGCTGTGCACAGAAGACATCATATAGGACCAGGCAAACGGGATCATGTAGATAAAGAAGATGAGTTCGAAGGTGTGGTTCACAACCTTGAAGATCGCCTTGCCTCTGCGTGGGAAAATTGCAACAAACTGTTCGATCTTGATCGACAGGCATTTCTTGCTGCAGTAGCTGACGCTCAAAAAGCCGCACCAGATAAACAGGTATCTGGTGAGTTCCTCAGACCAGGACAGGGACATTCCAAGAACGTATCGGCATAATACCTGAATACCCATGATCAGTGTCATGGCGATCAGAAAAATGACCAGAATAAATTCTTCGAGGTTTTCGTCCAGCCAGTGAAGTGTTTTTTTCATGGATGACCTCCCTTAAAAGTAAATATAGATGCTTTTCCACAATAACTGTTTAATGCTTTACAGTTATAAAACACCGGTATTTCTATTGTAAATAAAAATACCGGCGTTTTCAAGAAGTAAATATTATATAATGCGATTTGGCTATATTACATAGCGTTATGAAGAAGTCCAAGGACTGTGTTCAGATCGTTTACTCCCATCTGTCCCGGTGCGGATGCTTTCTTTGCTGCACCAAAAGTCATGGAAGAACCAAATACTTCACCGCAGAGACGGCTGATAACGCCGGTGCCTGCCATGGACATTGTGATGATCGGTCTGTCTGCATAGTCTGTAGCCATTTCCTCTGTTGCAGCCAGAAGTGTGAGAACGTCTTTCTTGTTCTGTGGCATAACTGCAATTTTCGGAATGTCTGCGTTCATGTCCTGCATCTTGCGGAGACGATAGATGATATCTGCTTTTGCAGGAGTCTTGAAGAAGTCGTGGTTGGAAGCGATAACCTTAACGCCTGCTGCGTGAGCACCGTCGATGATCTTCTTAACAATCTCATCACCTGTGAAGATCTCTACGTCGATCAGATCTACATATCCGGTCTGAGCTGCTTTGATGTTGAGTTCTGCATAAGCTTCCGGCTCGATCGCTTTCTCGCCGCCTTCTTTGGAAGTACGGAATGTCATAAGAAGCGGGATGTTTCCAAGTGCTGCACGAAGATCCTTGAGTACATCTTCTACTTTTGCAAAATCAAAAACGCCTTCAAACCAGTCTACACGCCATTCAACAACATCAACCGGAATAGAATCAAAGGTTTTTGCTTCTTCGATGATGTCTTCTTTTGTAACACCAACGATAGGAACGATAATCTTCGGTGCGCCTGCGCCGATCTCGATATCACGGATTTTTACTGTATTCATGATTTGGGTCCTTTCTATTTAGTTGGCTTTTCACCCTTGGTTTTCATTTTAGTTCTCTGCTTCAGCAAGTGCAACCATTTTTTTGTAACGGATGTTTACATACAGTCCAAGTACAACACCGACTGCTGTAAGAACGATGTTCATTGTCATAACCTGAGATGGCTGCATTTTGGATGCTGCTGTCAGGATCGTGTAGTTGCAGAGGGAAGATGCGATCATAACGAGCGCGGTTACAGTTCCCTTGATTTTAGGGAAGAGCATGTTGCATACGGAAGTTGCAATCTGCAGAAGTCCGCCTGCGCCTGCCCATCCGATGATGAATGCACCGGCGATCATAAGTGTCTGGCTCTGTCCCATAAGTACAACGATCAGAGTTGCAAGGCAGATAACCGGGTAGATCACGATAAAACGAACGTCTTTGATCTTTCTTGTGAGCAGTGCTGTTACAACAAGTGCGATCAGGGTTCCTGCTGAGTAATAGGTCTGCATGATAGACGGGTCAGCCCAGCCTACGTTTTCTTTTGCAAAGTTCTGTGCACAGTTCAGCCATAACTGGAAAGTACCTGTGCAGGTGAATCCGATCAGGATCATAGCTATGGATTCAAGTGAGAAATGAGTATGTTTCAGGCTGTCGATAAGTCCTTCTTTCTTGCCGGCTGCTTTCTGGTCTGCATCCGGAAGCGGGAACAGGAATACCAGTACAAAAAGTACAAGGTAGATGATTCCACATCCGAAGAATAAACGGTTGTAGGAAGTAAGTCCTGCAGCAGTAGTAGCTACGGTTGCACCGAGTACGAATGGAAGCATCATCTGAGCGATAGCGATGAAGAATTTGATTCCCATTGTAGCAACGCCAGGAGCTTTGTAGATGATCTCGGAAACTGCCGGGTAGATACCTGTATCAAGGAATGAGTTTGCGATACCGCCGACGATCGCGCATACATAAGCGATTGTGTATCCGCCGTTTGTTCCGGCATTAAATGCGAGTGCCAGACCGACCAGATAGATCGCATAGGAAGCACTTCCAATCGCTGTGGAAATACGGCGTCCTAATTTGTCTGAAAGCGGGCCTGCAAAAGGAAGGGCGATCAGTCGTCCAAGACCTAATGCTGCTGAAATTGCGGTGATTGCCATGGCTTCCACACCCCATGCGGTTGCCAGAGCTTCCTTAATAACTGCCTGTCCTAAGATAGAACATCCAACACCGTGGATAAAATAGTTCAAGTACAGGATCAATGCACTTGGCAGGTACTTTTTGTTCATGGTTCTCTCCTTTTCCTGTGAAACATTTGTTTTTTTACTTGTGTTTTGTTCTGTCACAAACAATGAATGCCTTTTTTTAATGAGATGCTTTTATCAAAAGCCTGTTAAAAAAATAACATTTATCTGTATTTTAACAGGTACAATTCGTGTAGTCTAATGCTTTTAAAGCGAAAAACCAATGCATTGAATGCATTAATGTGATATACTAGGAACAAAATAATTATTGCGTATAGGAAATATCCCGCGAGGTGTTTTGACATGAATATGGCAAAAACCCGAGACATACGGGGCAAAATGCCATCACCGAAGGTGATTTGAAATGCATTTTGACCAAGTTACTGTGAACGGAGTGAACAGTAACACAAAATTATAATGATTAATGAAAGTAGAAATCCGGGACAGGATATTGGGGAATATATTTATATAGGAGGAATCAATCATGACACTGAATCAGATCTTGTATTTTCAGAAGGTCGCACGGCTGGAAAATTATCATCAGGCAGCAGAAGAACTGTATATTTCGCAGCCGTCTCTGAGCCGTTCCATGGCAGCCCTCGAGAGCGAGCTGGGAGTTGCTTTATTTGAAAAAAAAGGCAGGGGCGTAACACTTACAAAAGCGGGCAAGCTTTTTCTGGAACATGCAGACAGGATTGCAGGAGACTGTGACGTGGCAGTGGGGAAAATGCAGGAACTTTCTTCAGATGGCGGAAAGATCGATATCGGTTATATTTTTCCGCTTGCGGGGCATTATATTCCTCATAAAGTAAGGAAATTTCTGAACCAGGAAGAAAATAAGAACGTAGTCTTTAATTTCTGGCAGAATCATACACCGGCAATTGCCGAGAAGGTTCGTACAGGCGAGCTGGACGTTGGTTTCGGCGGTTATCTCAAGATGGATGATATGGAGTTTTTTCCGCTCAGCGCACAGGAGCTGGTGATCATCACGCCGAAGGAACATCCCCTTTCAGAGATGCAGGAAGTTCCGCTGGTGGAACTGGACCATTACCCGGTGATCGGCTATGAGAGTGCATCCTGGATGGGAACTTATGCCAAGTATCTGTACAGGAAATATCAGGTAAATCCGAATACGATCGTGGAATGTCCGGATGAATATTCTATAGTATCTCTGGTAAGGGAGAATTTTGGTATCGCACTGATGCCGCAGACGGATATACTTCTGAATGCAGACGGCATCAAGATCCACAAGATCATGGGGCTCGAGATCTACCGCCAGGTTTTTATGTTCTGGATGAAAGACAGATATCGTCTGCCGGCAGTGGAGCGTTTTATCAAATATATGAAGGAACAGCAGGCAGATGATGCAAATGATACCGAAAACGTATCAAAAATTTATCTGAAAGATATTGTTAATTTTTAATACAAAGAGTTATGATAAAGGTGTCACAAACAAAGGATGGCCACTCACATTATGAATATGATGTTAAATGAATAAGGAGATTATTTCATGAAGAGTGAATACCCAAAGATTTTTGAACCTATAACAATCAAAAGAACTACTATCAAGAACCGTATCGCAATGACCCCGATGGGAACAAACTATGGTGAGACAAGCGGTGAGATGAGTAACCGTCACATGAATTATTACTCACTCCGCGCAAAAGGCGGCACAGGTTTAATCATTCTGGAAAATGCCAACATTGAGTATCCGGTAGGATCCAACGGCACCAGCCAGATCCGTATCGACCACGACAGCTTTATGCCGCGTTATTATCAGCTCGTAGAAAACCTTCATAAGAATGGTGCTACAGTAGCGATCCAGGTAAACCACGCCGGAGCTTCAGCCTCTTCTGCAAGAACCGGAATGGAGACCGTTTCTTCTTCCAATATCCCGACAAAGACCGGCGGAGAAGTTCCGCGTCCGATGACAAAGGAAGAAATCCTTACAACTGTTAAGAAATATGGAGAGGCTGCAAAGCGTGTCCAGGCGATCGGTTTCGATGCGATCGAGATCCACTGCGGACATTCTTATCTGATGAGCCAGTTCATCTCCCCTTACTATAATAAGAGAACAGACGAGTTCGGAGGTTCCGTAGAGAACCGTCTTCGTTTCCCGCGTATGGTACTCGAAGAAGTTCGTAAGAACGTAGGACCTTGGTTCCCGATCATTGTTCGTATCTCCGCAGAAGAGAGAGTACCGGGTGGAAACACTCTGGAAGACACTCTGGAATATCTGGAATATCTCGATGAGTTCGTAGATATGTACGATGTTTCCTGTGCCCTGAACCCATCTCTTCAGTATCAGATCGACTCCAACTACCTTCCGGATGGATGGAGATCCTACATGGCAAGAGCCGTAAAGGACAAATTCAAGAAACCGGTTATCAATGCAGGTAACTACCGTGATCCTAAGATCGTCGAGAAAGTTCTCGAGAGCGGCGATGTAGATATCGTCGGAATGGGACGTGGCCTTATCGCAGAGCCAAACTGGGTTAAGAAAGTTGAGAATGGCGAGGAAGATCTTCTTCGTAAATGTATCTCATGTAATGTTGGATGTGCCGGAAACCGTATCGGTGTTAACCGTCCGATCCGTTGTACAGTCAACCCGGCTGTACCGGAAGGCGATATCTATAAAGCACTCAAAGTCAACAAGAACTGCAATGTTGTAGTTGTTGGTGGTGGTACAGCAGGTCTGGAAGCTGCATGTACAGCAGCAGAAGTAGGATGTAACGTATTCGTTCTGGAGAAGAAGGATCACCTTGGAGGTCTCTCCACATTCATCTCAGATCTTCCGAGCAAGACCCGTATGAAAGATTTCCCGAAATATCTGGAAGCCCGTGCAGCCAGACTGAAGAATCTTTATGTTTTCCTGAACACAGAAGCAACTGTTGACAAAGTAAAACAGTTCAAACCGGACATCGTTGTAAACGCAACAGGTTCTGTACCGCTTGTCCCGCCGATCAAAGGTCTCAAAGAAAACATCGAGGCCGGAAACGTGGCTACGATCTTTGATATGATCAACAACCTGAACGCCGGCAAATATCCGGATGAAGCATGTAAGGGCAAAAAGGTCGTTGTAGTCGGCGGTGGATCCGTTGGACTTGACGTTATCGAATATTTTGCACCTCGCGGAGCAGAGTGTACGATCATCGATATGCTTCCTCAGATCGGTATGCTTGCAGACCCGATCACCAAATGTTCCATGCGTGAGACTCACGACAAATATGGTGTTAAGGAATATGTAAACACAGCACTTCAGGAAGTGAAGGAAAATGCATTCACAGTAAAACTTCCGGACGGACAGATCAAGGATATGGAATTCGACCTCGGCTTCAACTGCCTTGGAATGCGTTCCAACAACCCGGTACTTCCGGAACTTGAAGAAGCTTTCAATGATACAGATACTTATGTATACACCATCGGTGATTCCGTTCGTGCCCGCCGTATCATGGAAGGTACCATGGAAGGCCGTGCAGTACTGAACGTACTGGAGTCTCAGGAATTCCTGCATCTGGAACCACTTGAATAAATGATACCAAGGGAGCAAAGTTTTTATTAAAAAGAAAAGAGGAAAAAATCATGCCAAACGTAACAGGACATACAGAATTAGTAGGATTAATGGCTTACCCGATCCGTCACACACAGTCTCCGACAACTCATAACCTCGCATACGACAAAAACGGCGATGACGTTATCCAGCTTGCATTTGAAGTAGACAACGATTCCCTCAAAGACGCTGTTCAGAGTATCCGTGCTCTCAAAATGCTTGGATCCAACATCTCCATGCCGAACAAAACTGTTGTTCACAAATATCTGGACGAAGTTGATGAAGCTGCCAAATTATGCGGTGCTATCAACACAGTTGTAAACATGCGTGACGAAAACGGACAGGTTACAGGAAAACTCAAAGGCTACAACACTGACGGTATGGGATACTGGCAGGGACTCAAAGAAGAAGGCATTGATTTCAAAGGAATGAAGATGGTTCTGATCGGAACCGGCGGAGCTGCTACAGCAATCGCAGTACGCGGAGCTCTTGACGGAATCGCAGAGATCGAGATCTTCAACATCAAAGATAAATTCTACAGCCGTGGAGAAGAGATCGTTGACCTGATCAACAAGAACACAAACTGCAAAGCTACAATGAATGACCTTGCAGATCATGACCTCCTCAAAGAAAAAATGCATGCAGCAGATCTGTTCTGCGATGCAACAGGTGTAGGAATGCACCCACTGGAAGACCTTTCCAACATCCCGGACACTTCTTTCTTCAAGAAAGATCTGATCGTAACTGACACAGTTTACGCACCACGCGAAACTGTTATGATGAAACAGGCAAAAGAAGCAGGATGCGAAAAAGTTTACAATGGTATGAGCATGATGCTGTTCCAGGCACTCATCGCCATCAAACTTTACACTGGAAAAGATACTCCGGTAGATTACATGAAAGAAAAACTTGGAATCTAAATAGAAACCAGGAAAGCCATGGGGACGAAACTTCGTCTGTGGCTTTTTTAAATGTTCTACTTGCTTTATCACTTTAAAGTGTGTATAATGAGAGCTATATACAGGTGAGCGAAATCGCCAAATTTTGATACGCGGAAAGGAATATGGATTATGTCAAAACATATCACAGGACACACCGGATTATTATGTTTACTTGGAAGCCCGGTCGCACACAGTGTTTCTCCGGAAATGCACAATGAAGCATGCGATCAGCTGGGGCTGGATTATACATATCTTGCATTTGATGTACCGGAAGATAAGATGCCGGAAGCAGTTCAGGGGCTTCGTACCATGGGCGCAAGAGGCTGGAACATTACCATGCCGGGCAAGAATATCATGTGCAAACTTGCAGATAAAGTATCTCCTGCATCTGAGATTTCAGGAGCATGCAATACGATCGTTAATGATAACGGCGTGCTGACTGCTTACACAACAGACGGTGTTGGATTTATGAGAGCAGTTGCTGAGAACGGTGTAGATATCATCGGCAAGAAAATGACTCTTCTCGGTGCCGGCGGAGCAGCTACAGCGATTCTGGTACAGGCTGCACTGGATGGCGTAGCAGAGATCAATGTATTTAACGTGAGAGACAACTTCTTCG